>JBEGMZ010000407.1:0-12152 GCA_041182745.1 Acidobacteriota bacterium | reverse complement strand
GCTGGGGATCCCGAAAGTGAATGGAAATCCGCTGATGATGGTCGGGCTGGCCCTGCTGGTCTTCCCCAAACTGGCGCTCGGGCTGTCAGGATTCGAGACCGGGGTAGCGGTCATGCCGCTGGTGAAGGGAGGAGTCGACGGTAAGGCGAAGGAGTCGACCGGAAGGATCCAGAACACACGCAAGCTGCTGCTCTCGGCGGCGGCAATTATGAGCTTCATGCTGATCGCAAGCAGTCTTGTAACGACCATCCTGATACCAGCGGAGAAGTTCCAGCCGGCACTGAACGGTCAGCCAGCGGGTCCGGCCAATGGCCGCGCTCTCGCCTACCTCGCCCATGAGTTCTTCGGAGATTTTTTTGGGACGATCTACGACCTGAGTACGATCTCGATCCTCTGGTTTGCCGGAGCTTCGGCACTCGCGGGTCTGCTCAACATCGTCCCACGCTACCTCCCACGCTATGGCATGGCGCCGGACTGGGCACGCTCAACCCGTCCACTGGTGCTGGTCTTCGTTATGATCGCCTTTGCGGTCACGATCATCTTCCGCGCCGACGTTGATGCCCAGGGTGGCGCCTATGCCACCGGCGTGCTGGTGCTGATGAGCTCAGCGGCGGTGGCCGTAACTCTCTCCGCCTGGCGCGAAGGTATTATCCGGTATGGCTTTCTTCTGATCGCCCTGATCTTCGGCTACACAACGGTCGTGAACATCATTGAGCGTCCGGAAGGGATCAAGATTGCTTCGTTCTTCATCCTTTCCATCATCACCGTCTCGTTCGTTTCGCGGACACTCCGATCAACCGAGCTGAGAGTTGAGAGCATTGAGCTTAATGAGACAGCCCGGGAGATCATCGACGAGGTGAGCAAGGGAACGATCCGAATCATTGCCAGCCGCCCGGATCGTGGTGATCAGGACGAGTACCGGCTCAAAGAGAAGAAGGAGCGGTGGAACAACCACATTCCACTTGACGATCCGGTAGTCTTTCTGGAAGTCCGGCTTGGAGATGTCTCGGAGTTCTCCGGCCGGATCAGGGTGCGCGGGGTCAGGATCGGAAATCACCGGGTGCTGCGAACAACCAGTGCCTCGATCCCCAATGCGATCGCCGCTTTTCTGCTCTATGTGCGCGATGCAAGTGGCCAGATTCCCCATGCCTATTTCGGCTGGACTGAGGGAAATCCAGCCACCTATGTGCTGAAGTTCATCTTCTTCGGCGAGGGTGATACCGCGCCAATGACCCGTGAGGTGCTGCGCCAGGCAGAGCACGACCCTTCCCGGCGGCCGGCAATCCACGTCGGCTGATGAGGATCACCTCTCTCGCCAGCCACTTTCGGCTTTACAATAGAGCCAAATCAGACCCAGGCTTGATTTGCCAAGCGGCGGCGGCCAAGAGTATGATCTACTTTTGTTTTCTTGGGATTCAGCGATTCCCGGCGGGCACGGCGACGAATGGCTTAAGCTTGATTTGAAGATTGGTGTGAGCACGGCTTTTTGAGGCTGATTATTTGAAGATGGCTTGAGACAGCACGGCTTGATCAAGGATTGCTCTATGAACATCCAGGAAAATGGAGCGGATCTGTCACTGAGTCGCCGGCTGAACCGAAACATGCTGGTCTTTCTTGGACTCATGCTGGCAGCTGGTCTGTGGAAGGGATCGATGAGATTGGTCGCGGGCGTCGCGCTCGGCGGGGGGTTGGCGGTCTTCAACCGGAGCTGGCTTGAAGGAAGCATACGTTCGCTGCTCGCCGGAATCGTGGAGGGTCAGGGCGGTCCTCCACCCACGTGGCCGGCGGCGAAGCTGATCCTGCGTTACCTGGTGGTAGCCTTCTGTTTCGGGATCGCCTTATGGACGGGACTCTTCCACCCGCTAGGCATGGCAATCGGGTTTGCCTCATTTGCCGGCGGCGTGATGATCGAGGCTGGGTATCAGATCTATCTGGCCTTCAAACTATACGGAAGCGAGTAGTCGACGGTTATGATATTGCTAAGTATTCTTCAGGAGCACGGTACGGAGGCTGCGCACGCGGCGCTGGCGGCGGAGCACGGAGCCTCCCACGGCGAGCACATCCCCTACCTTGTCGTAAAGATCAACGAACTGATCGGACCGGCGGTCTTTGAGCTGCAATCAAGACTGATGCCACCGATCTACAAGGCGGTCAGCATTCTTGGCCCGTGGCCGGGCGAAGGCCAGACCTACGACCAGTATGTCGCTGCGGGTCACCTGCCGATTCCGACCCAGATCGTGATGTTCTTCTTTGTTGCCTTTACCGCCGTGGTTCTTCTCTGGCTGCTCCGTGGCAAGCTCTCAACCGAATCTCCGAGCAATCGCCAGCAGACCTTCGAGGTTGGAGTCGAGGCCGTGCGCGGACTGCTGGTCGACCTTGTTGGACCGGGAGGAATGAAGCATTTCCCGATCGTCGCAACATTTGGTCTGCTGATCCTTCTCTCGAACCTGACCGGGATGTTGCCGGATATGGTCGCCCCCACGGCCAACTACAATGTAACCCTTGCTCTCGCGATAACCTCGTTCCTCTACTACAACTACGTTGGTATTCGTGAGAACGGACTCTTCGGACATCTCCGCCATTTCGCCGGACCGGTTCTCTGGTTGGCGCCGCTGATGTTCCCGATCGAACTGATCAGCAACTTCGCGCGGATTCTCAGTCTGAGCATGCGACTCTTCGGAAACATCTACGGTGAAGAGCAGGTGAGCGGGGCAATCTCGCAGATGGTGAGCATCGGTGTACCGATACTGCTGATGCCTCTAGGCATCCTCACCTCTTTTCTTCAGACTTTCATCTTTATTGTGCTCTCGATGGTATATCTCGGAGAGGTCTCTCACCACTCGGACGACCACGGTGGTGGCGAGCATCACGGGCACAGCGAAGCCGTCGCTCATTGAGAGCGGTGCGGATTCCGTGCCGCCCTGGCGCGGGATCCTTGATGTCGGGTATCCGTCAGGTTGTTTCAAATCCCGGTACGACGGACTGATCGCGCAGTGTGGAGCCACCATTCCCCCCGGAACAGGTACGGTAAACCTGGCGCTGCCATTCTCCAGGGCTCTGATCAGCCAGGCTGGCCTCGTGTCAGCGACGGATGCCAAAACCGGATCGACTACTCTGTCCATTGACGCCACTTTTTTACTCATTAATCCAGGCGGCGGTGAGCGAGTTGAGATCCTGATCAACAATCAGCGATCGCAGGCAGACTGCGAGGAGAATATAAAATGAAGACCAATCTGATTCGTTTCGGGCTGAGCCTGATGGCGGTTCTCTTCACGACGGTGACAGCAATGGCCCAGGATCCGGCCGCCGCTTCGGGCGACACGAGCCGCGGTCTGGGATATCTCGCCGCTGGCGTCGGTTTCGCCATTGCGGCCGGTCTCTGCGGCCTCGGCCAGAGCAAGGTTGCCGCGGCAGCCTGTGAGGGCATGGCGCGCAATCCAAGCGCCTACAACCGGATCCAGCTGGCGCTGATTCTCGGTCTCGCCTTCATCGAGACTCTCGTCATCTTCACTTTCGTCGTCGTCCTGATCAAGGTCAATCCGTAATCAGGGACAGGTCGACCGACCATCCCGCTCACCCGGCAAAACCGGATGGACGCGGGGATAATGGGTCTGTGAGCAGGAGCCGGTCGCGGCCAACCACTCACAGGCCTCTTTTTTTGCCAGCGCGGACTGGCTGCCTGAGCTGGCTGTAAGGTGATCAGAGGGCCGGAGGCAGCCGATGCTACTGGCGGTCGTACGAAGTCAGATTGCGGGACTTATCGGCGTGTCTTTCAAACGCAAGCTGGATGAGGCGGTCGATCAGGTCAGAGTAGCCGATTCCAGTGGCCTCCCAGAGCTTTGGATACATGCTGATGGAGGTGAATCCAGGCATGGTATTGATCTCGTTGACCAGCAGACGATTGGTGCCACGCTCAAGAAAGAAGTCGACCCGGGCCAGGCCTGAGCCATCGATCGCCTGAAATGCGCGGATGGCATCGCGCTGGATCCGCTCCACAATCTCCGGTCCGAGGTCGACCGGAATGACCAGAACCGCACCATTGGCGTTGAGATATTTCGCCTCATAGTCGTAGAAACCGGCTGACCGGGTGACGATCTCTCCCGGCACGCTGGCAACCGGCTGGTCGTTGCCGAGCACACTGACCTCGATCTCACGCGCATCAACCCCCTGCTCGACAATTATCTTCCGATCATAGCGCGCTGCAAGGGCGAGGGACTGACGGAGCCCTTCCCGATCGATCGCTCTCGATATCCCAACGGAGGAACCGAGGTTGGCCGGCTTGACGAAGCAGGGAAACCCGATCTCGGCCATGATCCGGGACTCGATCTCATCCGGCTGCGCCTCCCAGTGGGCCCGTAAGACCGATATGAACTGCACCCCGTCGAGGCCGGCCTCTTCGAAGAGCAGCTTCATGATCACCTTGTCCATCCCGGTCGACGAGGCGAGGACCCCACATCCAACGTAGGGGATGTCGGCCATCTCAAGCAATCCCTGGATTGTACCATCCTCCCCATAAGTGCCGTGAAGAACCGGAAAGACGAGGTCGAGCGGCCTCACGGTGGTGACTGACCGGTCAGCGGCGAGACAAGCAAGCCCGGGGCGGGTCGGATCCCCGAGCAGGGCCACCGGCTGGTCAGCTCTCTCCATCACCTTGAATGGATCGAGTATCGTCTCGTCGCCAGTCATCATCCAGCCACCATCACGCGTGATCGCGATCGGGACGATATGGTACTTTGTCCGGTCGAGGGCCCCTATGATCGATTCAGCCGACCGGAGCGAGATCTCATGCTCTCCGGAACGACCGCCAAAGATGACGCCAACCTCGACTCTCTTTCCCACAGGGTTTGCTTCGGATCGTTTCATTACATAATCTTCTTGCCAAAAGCGGAGAGGATCAACTCCACTCCCAGCTCAGCAGTTCGGTTTGAGATATCGAGCACCGGGTTGACTTCCGTCAACTCGAAGGAGAGCATGCGGCCCGAATCGGCAATCTTCTCCATTGCAAGGTGGCTTTCGCGGTAGGTTGGTCCTCCTGGCACCGGCGTGCCAACCCCTGGGGCGTGGGTGGGATCGACAAAGTCCATGTCCATGGTCACGTGAAAGCCGGCCGTATTACGTGAGGCGAGAATGACCGCCTCGTCCATGACCGCCCCCATCCCCCGCTCGTCGATCTCACGCATGGTGACAATCCGCACTCCTGAAGCCCGCATCAGTCGAGCCTCCTCCGTATCAACACTCCGTGCTCCGATCAGCACACAATCTTCGGGCTGAACCTTCGGCGCAAAACCACCAATACCGGTCAGTTCCGGTGCTCCATTGCCGAGAATCACCGCGAAGGGCATCCCGTGGATATTACCGGACGGTGACGTCTCGGCTGTGTTCATATCGCCATGGGCATCGAACCAGATCACTCCAACCCTCTCCCCCTGGCGCCGGAAGTATGACGCAAGCCCGGAGACTGAGCCGATGGCGATCGAATGGTCCCCTCCCAGAACAACTGGTATCGACCGCGCCTCAAGTGCCCCAATCACCAGCTCGGCCAGTGACTGACAGGCCGTAGCGATCTCCGGCAGGTACTTGAGGCGCCGGTCGGTGATATGCATCATCTCCGGATTCCGGACGGCGACGTTACCGACATCAACAACCCCATAGCCGAGTTGCTGCAGCCTCTCGTTCAGCCCGGCAACCCGCACCGCCGACGGGCCCATGTCCACCCCGCGCCGGTCGGCTCCAAGATCCATCAGCACTCCGATTATTGTCGCCGTCTTCGGTATCATAATGAATATGGTCTGCCTGAATAGTCTGCCTGCCCACTGCCCTCATCACGGCTTCAAACGATAGAGCATGCGCGGAAACGGGATGGTCTCTCGCACGTGATCAAGGCCACAGACCCAGGCGACACATCGCTCGATGCCCATACCAAAACCACCGTGCGGAACGCTGCCATATCTCCGCAGATCGAGATACCAGTCGAAGGCCTCCGGCGGCAGCCCGTGCTCATGAATCCGCTGCAGCAGCAGATCGTGCGACGACATCCGCTCTCCGCCCCCAATCACCTCCCCATAACCCTCCGGGGCCAGAACATCGACACAGAGCGCAAGATCCGAACGCTCCGGGTCAGGTTCCATGTAGAAGGCCTTGATCGCCGCCGGGTAACGGTGGACCATCACTGGTCGATCGTAGAGGCCGGAAAGGTAGGTCTCATCGGGTGAGCCAAGGTCACCACCCCACTCAAAGCGGTTCTCAACCAATCCCTTCGCGTGCGCTTCCTGGAGCAGTCGCACCGCCTCATCGTACTGGAGGCGTGGAAATGGCGGAACGATTCCGGCCAGCTTTGCAGTGTCTCGCTCGAGCTGCTCCAGCTCTTCCTGTCGGTTCTCGAGCACCCGCCCAACAACATAGCTCAGGAAGTTTTCGGCGAGCGTCATGACATCGTCAAGCTGCGCGTAGGCCACCTCGGGTTCGACCATCCAGAACTCCGTCAGATGGCGGCGTGTCTTCGACTTTTCGGCCCGAAATGTCGGTCCGAAGCAGTAGGTCTTGCCGAAGGCTGCCGCCGTCGCTTCGTTATAGAGCTGGCCCGACTGGGTCAGGTAGGCCTTCTCATCGAAGTAGCCGACCTCGAAGAGCGTCGTTGTCCCCTCACAGGCCGCCGGAGTGAAGACCGGCGTGTCGCAGAGCACAAATCCTTCATTGTCAAAAAAATCCCGCACGGCACGAATGATCTCGTGACGCACCTTGAGTATCGCGTGCTGGCGGCGCGAGCGAAGCCAGAGGTGGCGATGATCCATCAGAAACTCAACGCCGTGCTCCTTCGGGCTGATTGGATAGTCCTGCGTCAGCTGAACGATCTCGAAGCGACGGATGTCAAGCTCGTAGACTCCAGGCCGCTTTGGGTGCTCACGTGGGACTCCAGTGACGATGACCGAGGATTCCTGTGTCACCTGCTCGACCCTTTCCCACGTCGGTTCGTCGACCTCCTTCTTTGAGACGACGCCCTGAATCAGCCCTGATCCATCACGGATCTCAAGAAAACCAAGCTTGCCGCTCGATCGCTTGTTGTAGAGCCAGCCCTTGATTGTGACCTCTTCGCCAAGGTGGCGACCAATTTGGTTGATGTAGGTTTGTGCCATGGTTTTCAGTACTGAAGAGCCCCTTCAAGGGCGGGATAGGCGGGCGTCCCCGCAGTCTTCATTGCACGCAGAACGGTCTCGATCGATGGTCTAATGTAACGTTCATAGACTTCACCCCGACCAACCACCGCCGTCTGATATGAAAATGTTCCAATCGCCTTCAACTGTCGCTGTATTGTCATCAGCCCGAACTCGTAACTGAGATCAGCCATGGTAATGGTCGCCAGTCCTCGCTGTCGACGCAGACCAAGAAACATCTCCTGCTGAGTCTCGACCCATCCCTCATCAACCGGTCGAAGACGTCGCTCGACCAGTATTGGAACGAGATCGTAGGTCACAGGCCCCATCCGCGCATCCTGGTGGTCGATGATTCGCAGCTCACCGGCCAGGTCAACCATCAGGTTCATTCCGTGATAGTCGCGATGGGTCAGCACCCGTGGACGGGCTGCCAGCTCACGGGCGATCTGCTCCAGATCGTGCCGGATCGCGGCGGTCTCCGCATCATTGATCATCAACCGTCGATAGCTCTTGAAGTAGTGGGTGAAAAAGTAGTCGAGCTCCCAGGAGAGCTTGCTCTCATCAAAGGCGAGGGTGCTGGCGATGGCGTTTATCGCGTAAGCAAGTGTGGTCGCTCCCTGGATGCGGACAATCAGGTCGATCGCCTGACGCAGCATTCCGGCCACCGCCAGGTCGTCGCCTCGTTCCGCGGCCTCCTCCAGCCATCGTGAGAGACTCATGTCTCCAAGGTCTTCCTGGAGGATGATTCCCTTCGTATCAGAAACGTTGACGATTCGCGGCACTGGCAGCCCTGCCTTCTCAAAAAGACGCGTTGCGTCGAGATAGGTATTGTCCCCCTGATTGAATGGATCGGGATAGAGGCTGACTATCAACGTCGCGAGCGGATCGGATGCCACCGCCACCCGGAAATATTTGCGGGTTGACGCGTCGGGAGTCAGTGGCTGAACGAGAACCTCACTCGTTGGCAGACCATAGTAGTCGGCCATAAATCTTACGACGCGCTTCTCACTCACCCCGCCAGTCTCAATCAGGCTCTCGCCTCGCTGCATCCGTGATGACTGGCTGATGGAAATCTTGTTGTCTGATGTTGATGAAGCCATCTGACTGTCCAAAGTGTCCTATTGTCTGTCGGGCTGTCTGTTTCGATCTCAGCCTTTGCCGGACCGGCAGTCCGCCGGGGCGACATCTTCTCCTTACGACCTTACGGATTGACGCAATCGATGATGGTATCATCAGCTGAAAGGCACGACAAGATTGTCCCCGGTGATCGCCCCGGGCCAAGCCTTCTCGGGTCGCGCGGCAAGATCGGCTTCCGTACCACGACAGATTACGGCCCGCTGGTAGGACGATCCAGCCGGAATTCTGACATCGTCACCGACTATGCACTGATCAAGCCGCACCCCGGGGCCGACTTCAACCCGCTTCCAGAGGACCGAGTTTGTCACCACCGCAGTCGGATCGATCCGGCATCCCTCATCGACCACTAACCCTCCTCCGTGCTGACTCAACTCGAGACTGATCGCGAGGTAACGTTCAATCGTGCTCAATTCGTACCAGTCTCCAGCCCCAACATGGCCGGCAACAACCTTTCCGGCGGCCAGTGCCTGCGGATAGACATCCTTGACCGAATCTGAGAAGACCCCCCGTGGGATAAATTCAAAGATCTCCGGCTCCATGAGATGAATACCGGTGAACATCAGCGGCAGTGAATCACCTTTCGCCTCTCGATCCGGAAACTGCCCGAAACCTGTCACCCTGCCGGTCCCATCCATCAGAACCTCCCGGAAATGCTCCCGGTGGAGATTGGGCTTCAGAACCAGGGTCGCGAGCGCCCCAGATCGCCGGTGGGTGTCCAGCGCCGCTTTAAGGTCAATGTCGGTTATTATCTTTCCATTGATCACCACAAATGTGCCACCTGTCAGTCGATCCCGCACCGCATCAAGTGCTCCCGCCGTACCAAGGATCTCCGGCTCCTCAAGCGAATAGCTGATGCGGACACCGTAGCGACTGCCATCGCCGATCTGCTCCCGTACTGAGGCTGGCTCATGGTGCAGATTGATGATCAGATCGGTAAATCCGTAACGGCGCAGGTATTCGACGGTGAAGGCGATCAGTGGACGGTTGAGGAAGGGAAGCGCCGGCTTCGTCCGGCCAATCGTCAAGGGCCAGAGTCGGGTGCCAAAACCGGCGGCAAGAATCACTGCTCTCCGAGGCTGGGTCATAACTAAGCACTGCGGGGTGAACTTCCACGGAGATCGGGCGTAGGCTGAAGACCAGCCACAGCTCGATTCCACTAGGCGACCTGACCAGCCTGATAGTCGGGATTGAGCTCAAAAGTTCCCGGCGCTACCTTGCGGAATCGCTTGCTCCGAGTCAGCGAGACCGCAAGCGAGATCAGCTGATATTGGCCCCGGAACTCAAACCCGCCATCGGCCAGTCGACGGTAGATCTCACTGACGTGGAGCGGTCGGTTGGCTTCACGAAGCACGATCGTTGCCGCCTGCGGGATCCGGAAATCGTTGAATCGGACATTGCCACTCCGTCCCCGCAACCGCTCGACTTCGGCATCCATCTCTTCGTCAACTGAATCTGATGGCGAGAAGTAGCTGCCGGGCGAGGGCTGGTTGAGGAGGTCGAAATCGGTCGTCGGGTTCGACTGATTCTGCAGCACCCGGTCAACCGCCCGATCAACCGGAAACAGGAGTTGCAGCAAGGCCTGCTCCGTCCGTTCGATCACGGCATCAAGCGATGCCAGTTGCGACCGCAGGGAGGCCGACTCTCCCTCAATCTCGGCGAGCCGCAACAGCATCTTACGCTTTGCCTCGCGATTTTCGCTGAGGGTTCTCTGGAGTGCTCCCAGCGCGGTGTCGTTCATTGCCCATTCCTCCGCCAATCCTAACGGTCGCGGTCGATTATATACTGAGCAATATCATAAAGCGCTCTCCGATAGAGAGTTTCAGGAAAGATTCCGAGGGAGTCCTGAGCGCGGCGGACATAGGCTCCAGCCTCATCCCGCGCCCGTTTCAGTTCGCCGGACTCAACCAGCAGATCCAGCACCCGTTCGGCCCGGACAGACTCTCCGACCGGCTCCTCTACCGCCTCGCGGACCACCTCGAGGTGCTCAGGGTGCTTCTTCAGCAGCCGAATCAGCGGGAGCGTCACCTTACCTTCACGCAGATCGCTCAGCACCGGCTTTCCAAGCTTCCGGGCGTCAGCCGTGAAGTCGAGCAGATCGTCGATCAGCTGGAATGCTATCCCAAGATTCAATCCGTAGGCCGCCATCGCCTGCTGCTGCTCGACCGTCCCTCTCCGCAGGATCGCTCCGACCCGGCAGCTCGCACTGAAGAGATAACCGGTCTTTCGACTGGCAATGTCGAGGTGCTGCTCTTCGGTTATCTTCAGGTTATTGAGCAGCGAGAGCTGTATCAGCTCCCCTTCCGTCATCTTTCGAGTCGCCTCTGTCAGCGTGTCGAGAATTCCGAGGCTCCTCTCCCGCAACGCCGTCTCATAGGCCGACATATAGAGCCAGTCGCCCATCAGGACCGCCGTGTCATTCCCCCAGCGGGCCGAGACGGAAGGCTTGCCACGCCGCGTGCCGGCCCCATCGATGATGTCATCATGAACCAGTGTCGCCGTGTGCAGAAACTCCATCACCGCGGCCAGCCTGATCACTGCGTCATCGATCTCATCGCCAAACAGCTTCGCCGAGAGGATCAGGAGGGCCGGGCGAACCCGCTTTCCACCCGACCGCTGCAGGTACTTACCAATATTGTCGATGATCTGGATGTTGGTTCGGGCCTGCCGCTCAAGCTCCGCCTCAACCCCCAGCATCTCGCGCTGGATCAACTGGAAAAACCGGACAGCTTCGCTTCTATCCGCTGCCTCCCCAGCCGGCTCCACTCTGTTCCCCCCGGTAACCACAGGGGCGGTGACTATCCTTGTCATAATTGTCAGCGACAACCGAAAATTGAGATTGAAAGATTAGTTCGACCTGAAGTTCGTAAACTGCATATCGATCTCAAAGTCCTGCTTCCGAAGCGCAGAAATCACCTCCTGCAGCGTATCACGATCCTTCCCGGCCACCCGGACAAGATCTCCCTGGATCGAAGCCTGGACTTTAAGCTTCGTCTCCTTGATGAACTTGACGATCTGCTTTGCCTTCTCAGGTGAAATGCCCTGCTGCAGAAGAACCCGCTGCCGGACTGTTCCACCCAGCGCCTGCTCAACCTTCTGGTAATCGAGCCCCTTCAACGGCACACCGCGTTTCACAAACTTTGACTGAAGTATGTCGTTGAGACTTCGCAACCGATACTCGTCATCCGAGGTCAGGACGATCACATCCTCCCCCTCCATCTCGATGCCACTCTGACTTCCCTTGAAGTCGAACCGTGTCTGGACCTCCTTCAACGCCTGATTGATGGCGTTGGCCACTTCAGAGTGATCAATATTTGAGACGATATCAAAGGTGTTCTGCTGCGCCATAAGTATCAAATCCTGAACTATGCCATCTGCTCCGTCGTCAACCTAGGTGTAAAGTGTTACCTGCCATTGTACGATTGATCATCAAAATATCACGAAGAGACCATTCGTGGCATTTATGACATCGGTGCAACCGTCGGAACGGCAAGGTGGAAGAGCCGTCCGAAGTTCGCGGTCGTTGCCCTTGCGAAGTCAGCCGGGTCGAGTCCCCGGAGGGTGGCGATGAGCGACGCGGTCTCCCGGACATATGCCGGCTCGTTTCGTCTGCCCCGGTACGGGACAGGCGCGAGGTATGGACAGTCGGTCTCAACCAGCAGCCGGTCGAGCGGGGCAGCGGTGGCAATCTCGCGCAGCTCCCCCGCCGTCCGGAAGGTCACCACCCCGGAGAAGGAGAGGTAGAAGCCAAGATTGAGCGCCGCTTCTGCCAGCCGGGTACTCCCTGAAAAGCAGTGGAAGACACCGCCAATCTGACGAGCCTCGGCATCCGACCAGCTGGCCTGAAGAATGGCGATCGTGTCATCC
>JBEGMZ010000406.1:0-4136 GCA_041182745.1 Acidobacteriota bacterium | reverse complement strand
ACCGATCCTCGTCCCTACCTCTACAACCTTGAAACCCTTGAACAGGGACTTACCCATGACGATCTCTGGAACGCTGCCCAGACTGAGATGGTCGCCTCCGGTCGGATGCACGGTTACCTCCGAATGTACTGGGCCAAAAAGATCCTCGAATGGTCCCGGACGCCCGAGGAGGCCTTCGAGGTCGCAGTCCAGCTCAATGACAGGTATCAGCTTGACGGGCGTGATCCGAACGGCTACACCGGAATCGCCTGGGCGATCGGCGGCAAGCACGACCGGCCCTGGGGACCCGAACGATCGGTCTTTGGTCTCATCCGTTACATGGTATATTCTGGGTGTGCGCGAAAGTTCAGTATCCGGGCTTACATTGACCGGGTCACCGCGCTGAAACGGTTCCAGGACGAATAGACCAACTCAGGTGCAGAGGTTTGAAACCATGTCATCATCGGCTGAAGTGACCGGCGGCAACCCGGTGGCAAACGGGAATATTGACAGCCAGCTTCGGGCGGCTCCACTGGTCTGGAGCAGCCGGGAGTGGGATGAGATCGATCAGCAAACCCGCCTGAAGGCTCTCGCCAGTGGTCGGCTCGATGACGCCTGGAGGGTTGTCACGCGCCGCTCACGCACGGTTCTGAAGACTTTCAGCACCAGTTTCTTCATCGTTACCCGATTCCTCCCGCCGGCGAAACGTGCCATGGTCGAGGCAATCTATGCCGCCGTCAGGTATCCGGATGAGATTGTCGACTCCTTTCCGCTTACAAAAGAGGAGAGAACCGCCCGGCTTGATCTCTGGTCCGAAGGGTACGAGACTGCGCTTAAATGCCCTGACCTGGTGGCGTCGCTCCGTTGCGGGGTTCCCTGTTTCATTGCCGGATTTGGCGAGGTGGTGCGCCGGACTGGTACTCCTCCCGAGCATTATCGCGCCTTTCTCGATGCCATGCGCCTTGACATCGAGCCACGCCATTTTGTGAATCTTGATGACCTGATCGACTCTTACATCTATGGTAGTGCGATAGTCGTCGGCTATTTTCTGACCTATGTCTACGGATCTCCTTCCAGGAACGACTTTCCACGGGCTCTCGAGAGTGCACGTGATCTTGGAATTGCACTCCAATTGACCAACTTTCTGCGCGACGTCGCTGAGGATCAGCGTCGGGGCAGGGTCTACCTGCCGGTCGATATGCTCAGGGCGGAAGGCATCGACCTCCTCGATGCTGCCGATTCTCGGCAGTATCCTGCGCTCAATCGGGTATTGAAACGGCTGACCGCCATCACCGAGGCCTATTATGACCGCTCGCTCGACAACCTTGACGCCTTCAACCCTGACAGCCGCATTGCGATCAAGGCCTGTATCGATGTCTACCGCCAGCTCAACCGCCGGATTGCCGACAATCCGGACGGAATTCTTCACCGAGAGAGCGTACCGATGCTAACCAAGTTCAGGGTTCTACCACCCAGCAAGTACTGGCGGCTTCCATTGGCCTATCTTCAACCCTGAATTGTGGCCCGGGAGCTTCTGGTCAGGGAGAAATTGATCACAATCCGTAAATGATGAACAACAAACAGAACAGCAGGGAAGTGGTAATAGTTGGGGGAGGGCTTGGCGGGCTGAGTGCCGGCATTCACCTCAGGCTTGCCGGCTTCAAGGTCACAATTCTCGAAGCGAATCCCCTTGTCGGTGGGCGTGCCAATCAGCTTCGGCTTGATGGCTTCACCTTCGATACCGGACCCTCACTTCTTAACTACCCGTGGGTCTTTGAGGAGCTCTTCAGCGCTGCTGGACGTAACTTTACCGACTATGTCCAACCAATTCCGGTCGATCCTTCCGTCACCTTCCAGTGGCGTGATGGCACGGTCTTCAATCTCTCTTCCAACCTGCAGAACCTGATGCGCGAATGCGAGCGGATTGAGCCCGGTTCGCGCCCCAACCTCCTCGCCTTTCTCCACGACGCCTCGATCAAGTACCGGATGTCGTTCGAGAAGCTGGTCAACCGGAACGAGGACAACCCGCTCAAATGGTTTAGCGCCCTCACGGCAGACGAGGTCTCACGGCTCAGTATCTGGCGATCCCTCAATGGCGAACTTGGACGTTTCTTTCACCGTCGTTATATTCGGGAAGCGTTCGGTTCTTACGGTATGTATCTGGGTGGTTCCCCCTATGATCTTCCCGGGCTCTTCTCGATTCTCGCCTACGGTGAGCTGGCCTATGGTCTCTGGCTGCCGAAGGGTGGGATATATGGACTCGTCAGGGGCATCGAGAAGCTGGCCCTCGAATTGGGGGTCATCATCCGAACCTCCTCCCCAGTGGCAAAAATTGTTGTCGAGAATCAGCAGGTGACCGGCGTCGAGCTCAGGAGTGGTGAGCGACTGGCCACCAGTCTCGTCGTCTCAAATGTTGATGTCCCCACCACCCAGACCGAGCTCCTCACACCACGCCCGGCAAAGGTTCGAACTCCGCGGATGACCCCCGGCGTGATGACCTTCTACTGGGGCATCAAGGGGCGGGTTGAAGGGCTCGGCCATCATACCATCTTTCTGCCTGAAGACTTCCGGCGCGGTTTTAGCGAACTTCTCGATCAGAAGATCATCCCGGTCGATCTTCCATTCTATATCGCAGTGCCCTCGGAGACGGATCCGGATCTTGCTCCGGAAGGTGACACCTCGATGTTTGTCCTTGTTCCAACCCCGCTGCTCAGTCAGCTTCCCGGTCTTCACTCACCTGAGATGGTTGGGCTGGCGCGGCAACGGGTTCTTGACCGCCTCCGCGACGATGGGATTGTCCTTGATCCCTCTCGAATTGTCGCCGAAAAGGTATATACTCCTGAGGATTGGCGCCAGCAGTTTGGTCTTTATGATGGTTCGGCCTTCGGTGCCGCGCACACTCTTTTTCAGGTTGGCCCGTTCAGGTCGCGTAACTACTCGTCCGATATCGCTGGTCTCTACTATGCTGGAGCAAGCACGACACCGGGAACTGGAATGCCAATGGTCGTTCTGAGCGGGAAACTTACGGCGGAGAGAATTCTCACTCGTGTACAGTAAGAAATACGGAAATGGGCCACGGATATTCTTCGGTATCCACGGTTGGAGCGGGTCACATGAGACCTTCCTCCCCCTGGTCGAGGACCTGCCGTCGAATGCTACATTCATCAGTATCGACCTGCCGGGCCATGGCCACAGTCCGTGGCCGCGCAATCCAAACTTGAAGACGATCAGCCACCTTGTCGCCACGGAGATGGAGAAGACTGGTGCTCCCAGTTTTACCCTGGTTGGCAACTGCAGTGGTGCCTTGATCGGCCTCGCGGCACTCGAGTCGCGTCCGGAACTGCAGTCGCGCATCGAGCGCGTGATACTGATCGATCCCTTTGCCTATGCGCCATGGTACTTTCGCCTCTTTGTCATTCCCATTCTGGGGCGACTGTTCTACTATTCGACCTTTGCCAATCCATTCGGGAGGTGGCTGACCAATCTCTCGCTCCGTGGCCGGCGTACTGCCGAGACCGACCTCACCCACTCCTTTCGCCGGGTTGATCATCGTGTCTCCTACCGCTACCTTCAACTCGTTACAAGTATGGGCAGTGTAGGGCGCTGGAGTGACATTGCCATCGATACTGACATCGTCTACGGTGATCGGACATTTGCTGCTATCAGGAGATCGGTTGGGATTTGGCGCTCCATCTGGCCGCACATTCGGATCACCGAGCTTCAGCAGTGCGGTCATCTGCCGATCCTTGAGGCAACCGAAGAGTTGAAGTACCTTGTTTTTGGTCAGGTCTGAATCGGAACAGGCTGCATTGCGAGCTGGAGAGCTGAAATGACGACCAGTCAACGGACTGTTAAAACCTTGCTCGTCCCACTGATGGCTGTTTCTATTTAGCTGGTGACTGGATGATCACACCACAGAATGGTTACGCAAAAAGATAAAAAGATAAAAAGATCATATGACCGAGAGGCTCGAAAACTACATCGAGAAGCACCGCGACAGGATTGAGGATGCGCTCGAGCGCTATCTCCCGGTCAGTCATCAGGAGCATGCGGCGCTTATGAACGACGCGCTTCGTTACGCCCTCTTTCCCGGCGGAAAGAGGTGGCGGCCGATCCTGACCCTGCTTGGAACGGAAATGGTTGGCGCTGATCCGGCA
>JBEGMZ010000405.1:0-4319 GCA_041182745.1 Acidobacteriota bacterium | reverse complement strand
TAATGCTGAAGGATCGAGAGGTACTTGAAGATCTCACCCGTTGTTGTTGACGCTCCGCGAACTCCGAAGTCGAGAACCCACAAGAGCAGAAAGATGACAAAGGTCACCACTCCGGCGATGATCTGGCTCTCAGTCAGTGCCGAGATGAAGGAGCCAATAGCGAGTAGCGTCAGGCCGAGCAGAAAGATCCCAAGATAGCCTGAACCGATGATCCTCCACGGAAGTCGCGGCTCGCTGTAGAAGGAGATGATCCCGTGATAGCTCAGCGTCGGCAGCAGCATCAGGGCGAAGAGCGAGAGCGACGCGAAGAACTTTCCGAGAACGATCTGGAGCTCAGTCAGCGGGGAGGTCATCAGCATCTCCATGGTTCCGCGCTTCCGCTCCTCTGAATAGACTCCCATCGTCAGCATCGGAATCAGAAAGAGGAGCACCGTCGCAATCACCCCGACAAAGTTGCGGATGACGAGGCCCGGAACGTCCATATCAGGCGCTCCACCCATCCGCTGAGATTGCATCTGGGCCATGAACGATCGCTCAATGAGGATCGAGAGGATGTTGGCGAAGAAGTAACCGGTGATCAGCAGAAAAAAACCGATGACAATGTAGGCGATCGGGGAGACAAAGTAGCTCTTCATCTCACGGCGGTAGATGGCAAATAGTCCGTTCATCAGTTGTTCTCCTTTCTGACGGTGGAGAGGTCATCGGAGGTGGCGGCCGGCCCGGTTACCGTTCCAGCCTTCTCCTCGGTCGTCAGTTGCTGGAAGATGTCTTCGAGGCTGACATTGATCGTCCCCAGCTCGAGCAACTCAAAATGGCCGCCAACCACGTGGTGAGCGATCACTGAGCGCAGATCATTGCCAAGACCGGTTTCGATCGTGGCCGTCACCAGCTCCGACCCCTCGACCGGACTCACCTCGACACCCTGAACACCCCCGATCGAAAGGAGTGTCTGCCGCAGCTTGTCTGGCGTATCCCCTGTACTGTTACGAACTGATATCCGAACCTGGCTCCCGCTTCGACGCTGGTCGACCAGGTTACGTGGTGTATCGACGGCGGCAATCCGCCCCTTGTTGATGATCACGACCCGGTCGCAGGTGATCTCAACCTCAGGAAGAATGTGGGTTGAAAGGATGATGGTATGTTCTCCGGCGAGCCCCTTGATCAGTTTCCGAACCTCTTTGATCTGGTTTGGATCCAGACCCACGGTCGGCTCGTCCAGGATGACGACATCCGGATTGTGGACAATCGCCTGAGCAATACCAACCCGCTGCTTGTACCCGCGCGAGAGTCGTTTGATCAACTCGTTCCGTCGCGAGGTCAGGCTGGTCAGTGCCATCGCCTGATCAACCCGCCCACCGATCTCAGTGGCGGAGACTCCCTTGATACGGGCGACGAAAGTGAGATAGTCCTCGATCGTCATCTCCGGGTAGAGCGGTGGGGTCTCGGGCAGGTAGCCAATCCTCCGCCGCACCTCCATCGACTGGTCAAAGACATCGTACCCGGCGATGCGGGCCGTTCCTGCCGTCGCCGGAAGGTAGCCGGTCAGGACACGCATCGTCGTGGTCTTGCCAGCTCCATTCGGCCCGAGGAATCCGAGAATCTCACCCTTTTCGACGGTGAACGAGATGTCATCGACCGCTCGGGACTGTCCATAACTCTTCGTCAAGTGATCTACTTCGATCAAGCAGGCCTCCGTGTTTTTCAAGATGTGTTCTGTTACCAGTCGGTAACCACTTGTGAAACCTAGAATTCTACGCCTCAGGTTGGACGCAGTCAAATGGCATCAGCTCGCCTCTCCTGCTGCCGCGAGCATCTCCTCATCCGTGCTGTACTTGAAGAACTCGAGCCCCCGCTCGGCGGCGATCCGCCGTTCAGCCGACTCAAGCCGCTGCACCCCGGTGTAGTCGACAGTGGTTACACCGCGCTCGGAGAGAAGCCGGCTGAAGCGGTCCAGCTTGTCGGTGAGGAGGTCGGCCGATCCGGATGGGACGTTCTGCAGGTAGCGGTTGACGGCGGCCATGCCGCGCTCTCCGTCGAGTTTGGCCTTGCCGACCACTCCGTCAGAGGCCGAGCGTGACCAGCCGATGACGAAGAGCCCCTGGCAGGCCTCACCCTTCTCCGGATCATATACCTGGTAGGCTTCATCACCCGGATTGGAGGGGTCCGGGTGGGGGTTGCGGACGTACTCCGTACCCCGGCAGGGTATGCCAAGTCCCTCGTCGACCCGGTCACCGATCGCAAAAACGACAGTATCACAGGCGATATCGGTGAAGGATCCGGTTCCCTTTGCTGCAATCGAGTCTCCACGCTGAACGAGGGTCGTGTTCTCGACCCGGAGGGCGCAGACCCGGCCCTCGTCATTGACGACCACCTCGGTTGGCGACGAGAGAAAGCGGAAGAGCATCCGGCTTGGGCTTTCGCCCTCCTTCGATTTCACTCCACAGTGCTTCGTCAGATCCCTCAGGATCACCTCTCGATCCTCACCAATATTCTCGAGGACGGGACTGATCCGGTCCATCTCGGTCTGAAGATCGGCCTGATCGATGTTAGCAGCCACCGACTGGATCTCGACGTCGGTGTAGGCCCGCTGGGCTGGACCACGACGTGCGATGGCGATCACTTCGGCCGTCTTCTTTTCGTGTACCAGCCAGTGGGCAATATCGACCATGACGTTGCCAACTCCGATGATCGCCACCCGGTTCCCAATCCTGAAATCACGCCGGCTGAACGCGGGGAGGCCATTGTAGTGGTAGACCAGGTCCTTGGCGTGAAAAACGCCCTCGGCGGAGTCTCCGGGAATGCCGAGAGCCTTGGTTCCCTGGGCGCCGGCCGCGATTACGAGCGCCGACGGCTGGAAGATCTCGCGTATCTCATCAAGACTCACATCGGCGTCGACGCCGACCCTGAGGTGACCGAGGTAGTGAATCTGCGGATCGACAAGGATCTGTCGGAACTGTTTGCGCACTCCCTCTTTCAGTTTGTGCTTGTTGAAGTAGATGCCATATTCGACCAGGCCTCCCGGTTTGATGTCCCGGTTCAGAAGAACCACTTCGTGACCGGCCTCGGTCAGTTTTCTAACGCCATAGGTGCCGGCCGGCCCGGCACCGATCGTTACCACCAGATGTCCGCTCTTGTTTTTAGGTTCAGTCATAAAAAAGACTCAGGTTGGGGGGAGGCTCCTGGTAGAGGCCATCCCGCGGTTTATCAGGTCACTCCGGTTGTCAGTTTCGGAGATATGTCATCAGGAGGCCGTGGCAGGAGCCATCACTCGTTCGTGGATGAAGGCAGCCAGCTCCTCGACCACCTGGCGAGACTCCGGGAGTCGCAGGTTGATCATTACGGGCCAGGCGTGGATCAGGTCAGGCCAGACCCGGAGGTCGACATCGACCCCATAGTGACGCGCCCGCTCGGCGAGGCGCACTGAATCATCGAGCAGCACCTCGGTGTCGCTCACATAGATACGAAGCGGCGGGAGCGAGGTGAAGTTGGCGTAGAGCGGCGACACGAGCGGGTCGAGTGGTGAAACCTCACCGTGGTAGAGGCTGGAGAAACGCCGGACCTCCTTGGCGCAGAACATGTGATCCCGCTCATCGTTGCTCTCGAGTGAGCTGCCGGTGCAGGCGAGATCGGTCCACGGTGAGAGCAGAAACGCACCAGCCGGGAGAGGCAGGCCGGCATCACGCAACCAGAGGAGTGTGGCGAGCGTCAGCCCTCCGCCGGCGGAGTCACCACCGATGACCATCCGCGCCGGATCGTATCCCTGACCGAGAAGCCAGCGGTAGCCGGCAACAGCATCCTCCACTGCGGCTGGAAATGGATGTTCCGGCGCGAGTCGATAGTCGAGCGAGAATACTCTCATCCGCGCCGCGGCGGTTAGTGCGGCCGTCAGGTTGCGATGGGTTCGGGGAGCGCCGGCGACATAGCCGCCACCGTGCAGATAGTAGACACAGCGATCACCCGGATCCTGCCCGGGGCCGTTCCAGTGCAGCCATTCTCCTCCCACCTCACCGTCCACCAGCGGTTGATGGGTCACCTCCGGGGGGATGGTCGGTGGCAACATTCTCGACGGCCCGAGCCAGCCGCGGACGATTCGAACCGTCTCGTGCACGTCGTGAGCCTGTTTTCGGGCGGTCCGCTTGACAATCGCTCGTGATAGCAGCGCGAGCATTCGGGCCTGCCAGCTTGGCATAAGAATCGATCTCCTCTCCGGCGCAGATGCCTGTTCACCTGGTTACCTGAACAGGAACTCGAGTAACCGGCCATGTTTGACCGGCAGCAGACGCTGGACACGATCGATCAGCCACGCGTCAGGCCCGATC
>JBEGMZ010000404.1:0-3842 GCA_041182745.1 Acidobacteriota bacterium | reverse complement strand
TCCAAGCACTGGTTTGCCGGCAGCAGTATCGAAGGGAGGTATCAGGCGATGGCAAAGAACAAGGTTCTGGTAGTCGATGATGAGCCAGCGGTTCGTTATACTCTCGGGGAGGCGCTGCGCGGATGGAACTACGAACACGTCGAGGCCGGAACGATCGCCTCCGCCCTGGAGCTTTTTGAGAGTGAGCATCCGGCCGTCGTTCTGCAGGATGTTCACCTGCCTGATGGCTCGGGCCTTGACGCCTTGCGGGAGTACAAGATCCGTCAACCGCAATCGGTAATCATTATGATCACCGGCAATATCCTGCTCGACGACACACTCTCTGCCCTGCGGGGTGGCGCCTATGACTTTATCGGAAAACCAATCAGCCTCCGCGAGCTGCAGGTCACGATCCGGAACGGGATCGAAACGGGAATGCTGCGGCGCGAGGTCAGAAAGCTGCGGAGTGAGCAGGCGCGTCAGTTTGGATTCGATCAGATCATTGGCAATTCAAGCGTTATGAACGAGATGCTTGGATTGGCGAGGAAGGTGGCGTCGAGCGAGGCTTCGGCGGTACTTCTGCAGGGCGAGAGTGGAACCGGAAAGGATCTTCTGGCAAAGGCGATCCACTATGGTTCATCGCGGGCAAATAATCCCTTCGTCGCGATCAACATTGCGGCAATACCGGGAACACTGATCGAAAGTGAGCTGTTCGGTCACGAGAAGGGAGCTTTCACCGATGCGAAGAGTCGCAAGGAAGGTCTCTTTGAACAGGCCCACGGCGGAACAATCTTTCTTGACGAGATTGGGGAGTTGGAGCTCAATCTCCAGGCGAAGCTGCTGCGCGTTCTCGAGGAGGGCTCATTCCGGCGGGTGGGAGGGTTGAAGGATCATCCGCTTGATGTGAGGGTGATTGCGGCCTCCAATCGCGACCTGAAGGCCGAGAGCGAGATCAATCGCTTTCGACTCGATCTTTACTATCGGCTCTCAGTGATACAGATCGATCTCCCTCCATTACGTGATCGAGGCGACGACGTTCTGGCACTTGCTGGTTATTATATTGACCATTTTAACCGCAACCTTCGCAAGCGGATTCGCGGGCTTCTGCCCGAGGTTGAGCAGATCTTCCGCCATTACCACTGGCCGGGTAATGTTCGTGAGTTGCGCAATGTGATTGAGCGGGCCATGATTCTGGAAGACAGCGATCTTGTGACCCCTTACTGGCTGCCGCGTGACCTGGTACGAGAAGAGACTTCGCACACCAGAAACATTGGGATCCCATCGAGTTCGGACAGTGTGGAGTCCAACCCGGGAGTTGGGGTGGGCAATGGTTCGGGCGCGCAGCAACAGTTTGTCATTCCGGATGATGGAATCAACCTTGAAGAGGTCGAGCTCCTGCTGGTGCGGCAGGCAATTGAGCGCAGTGCTGGCAATCAGACCAGGGCGGCCGAACTGCTCGGGATATCGCGTGATCAGTTGCGTTACCGCCTGAAGAAGATTGAGGAACAACCTGGCCGTTATCCCCAATAAAACTGGCTGTTACTCATATTAAAAGTATGGGGAGAGGAGAAGATGGGAAGATGAGAGACTCGTTGCGGGTATTGATTGCGGTTGACGGATCTGAGTCGAGTGATCTGGTTATCGACGAGGCGGTCAGACGCCCCTGGTCAGAGCAGAGTCGGATTCTGATTTTGGGGGTGGCTGAGATGCCATCAACCATTATGGCTGGCCCGCTGCCGATGCCTGGGACCTACTATCAGGAGTGGGAGAAGGCTCTTGCCGATCAGGCGGAACTGAATGTCACCCGGGCCCGGGACCGGTTCATCGCCCAGGGGGGTCGGTCCGAGTCGATTTCAACCCGGGTGATCAAGGGAAATGCCAAAGAGACGATCATCGACGAGGCAGAGCGGTTTGGAGCTGAACTGGTGATGATTGGTACGCACGGCTACAACGCGATGGAGCGGATGTGGCTGGGCTCGGTCTCGCGAACGGTCTCGGCGCACGCCGGGTGCTCGGTCGAGATCGTGCGTCGAGGAACCGGGCCTGCTAATGGAGCCCTGCGGCTGCTGGTCGCGGTCGACGGCTCACACTTCAGCGACGCCGCAGTGGCCGAGGTGGCCGAACGCCCCTGGCCGATGGGCAGCGAAGTGAAGATTATCACGGCAATCCATCTTCCCTTCATTCCAACCCCAGAGACGTGGGCACTCCCGGATCAGTACTATGCCGAGGCCGAGCAGGCAAGCCGTGAACAGGGGGAGTTGATCCTGCGGCGGGCGACTGCAACAATTGCCGAGGGCAATATCAGCCGTTCCTTTCCGCTTAACTGTACCAGCGAGGCGATCCTTGGGCATGCCGAAGAGGTGATTCTCTCCGTTGCAGGTGAGTGGGAGGCGAATCTGATCCTGCTCGGCTCTCACGGTCATGGAGCCTTCGAGCGTTTTCTGCTCGGGTCTGTTTCGCAGGCGGTGGCGTGGCACGCTCCCTGTTCGGTCGAAATCGTGCGCCCCAGACCAGCCGCTCTCCAATCGTGAGCATTGGCAACCTCTCTCAGCCGAAGACGATGGCTCTGCTTCATGATTCGACGATCGGGCAAAGTCGGCGTGAATCGATCCTCACCTGCATCTGGGTTGACCTGCTGGGTTGAGGTGATAACCGGGGTTGGAGAAGAATAGTGATGGATAATGCCAAAAGTCCGGCTGAGGTCGAGATGTCGGTTGAAGAAGATCCGGTGCAGGAGCTTCAACTGAACAACGAATGGTTGGGTGGCATTGTTGCCTCGGCGATGGACGCGATCATCACGATCGATGATCAGTACCGGATTGTTCTCTTCAACCGCGCAGCCGAAAGGATGTTTCAGTGTGAATGGCGCGAGGTTCTCGGCGGGCAACTCGATCGATTCATTCCGCTCCGCTTCCGTGAGATGCATCACCAGCACATCAACCATTTTGGCCAGACCAAGGTCACGCAGAGACAGATGGGGCAGATTCGTCCTCTCTCCGGACTTCGCTCAAATGGTGAAGAGTTTCCGATCGAGGCCTCGATTTCGCAGATTCAGATCGACGGCCGGCGACTCTTTACGGTCATCATCCGGGATATCACTGAAAAGAAGAAGCTCGAGTCACAGCTGCTCCGTGCGCAGCGCCTCGAAAGCATCGGCACGCTCGCTGGAGGTATCGCCCACGACCTGAACAACATTCTCTCACCAATCCTGACCGCGACTGAACTTCTGCAGATGAGAGCAACCGATGAGAGCACGTTGCGCCTATTGGGTATCATCCAGGCCAACGCCGTGCGCGGCGGTGAGATGATCCGCCAGGTCCTCTCTTTTGCCAGGGGCGTTGAGGGCGACTATGCCCAGTTGCAGCCAAACCACCTTATCAGAGAGATTGTCAAGATTCTCACCGATATCTTTCCGAAGAATATTGAGATCAGCTTCTCGCTCAATCCGAACCTCTGGTACGTCCATGGCGATGCCACCCAGCTTCACCAGGTTCTGATGAACTTGTGTGTCAATGCGAGGGATGCCATGCCCGATGGAGGAACCCTCCGGATCGAAGCTGAAAATATTGAGATTGACGAACACTATGCCCGGATGAATGTCGAGGCCCGGCCCGGGCGTTATGTTCGGCTGCTGGTTCAGGACAGTGGCAGCGGCATTCCACCGGAGATAATCGACAAGATATTTGATCCGTTCTTCACCACCAAGAAGCCTGGGCAGGGAACCGGCCTCGGTCTTTCGACTGCGGCTGGAATTCTACGCAGTCATGGCGGCTTCGTGAATGTCTACAGTGAACAGGATAAGGGTACCCATTTCACCATCTATCTTCCAGCCAGCGATAGCCAGCAGCCGGTGGTGCCGCAGG
>JBEGMZ010000403.1:0-5447 GCA_041182745.1 Acidobacteriota bacterium | reverse complement strand
GCAAAATGCTTGCCAGAGTTACCCATACCCGGCAAGTAATTGATAACGAACACCTTAACGCAACAAGCCATTCTGCGACAACTCTTCAAATAAAACATTTTTGTATGTTTTATACCGCTGTGCAACATTTTCGTCACCACACCAACACCGCCGCCAGCCCATCTGGTTACTTGTAACGCTTCGGGTCGATATCGTACTTGGTAACCTTGTAACCAAGTATTCTTTCGGTGGTGTCGAGCAGTCGCGCGGCACGGGCACGGTTGCCACGGGCGGTCTTGAGCGCATCCTGGATCAGCTCCTTCTCGAAATTGGCGACGGCCTGTTCAAGGCTCATCTTACTTAGCGTGTCGGATCCCTCGGCCGTCTGGAGGGTTGGGGGAAGGTGGTAACCGTGGATAACGCTGCCCTCACTGACGAGCGTCGCCCGTTCAATGACATTCTCGAGTTCACGGACATTACCCGGCCAGTGGTAACTCATCAGCATGTCGATCGCCGAGGTCGAGATCCGCTTGATCTGCTTGCTGTTCTGTTTCGCGTATTTGTCGAGAAAATGTTCGGCAAGAAGCAGGATGTCGGTCTTCCGCTCGCGGAGTGGCGGGAGATAGATCGAGAAGACGTTGAGCCGATAGTAGAGGTCTGAGCGGAAGCGCCCATCCTGGACGGCAAGTTCGAGGTCGACATTGGTCGCGGCAATGAGCCGGACATTGACCTTGATCGTTTCGATGCCTCCGACACGCTCAAACTCGCGCTCCTGAAGAACGCGCAGGAGCTTGACCTGCATCGCCGGAGAGAGATCCCCGATCTCATCAAGGAAGAGCGTTCCCCCCTCAGCCATCTCAAATCGCCCCTTCTTGGCAGTAACCGCACCGGTGAAGGCCCCCTTTTCGTGGCCAAAGAGCTCGGCCTCGATCAGCGATTCGGGCAGAGCGGCGCAGTTGACCTTAATGAAGGGGCGGGCAGAGCGGGGGCTGTTGTAGTGGATGGCGTGGGCCACCAGCTCCTTGCCGGTACCCGATTCACCGCGGATCAGAACCGTCGTATTCGAATCGGCGACCTGCGCGATCTGCTCGAAGACATCGCGGATCTCCTTACCGGTGCCGACGATATTGCGGAACTCATACTTCTGCTGGAGTTCACGTTTCAGGGAGGCGTTCTCGTCGACCAGCTGGGCCTTCTCCTTCTGAACCATCTGGGAGAGGCGGAGACTCTGCGAAATCATTGAGGCGACGATGGAGAGAACCTTGACCGAATCCTCGAAGTTGCGGTCCGCATCGAACGGGTAGATGATCGAGAGGGCACCGATGGTTTTGCGACGATCCTTGATTGGAACGCAGATGAAGGACTCCTCGGCGCTCAGAGTCTGGCGGGTTCGATTGAGAAAGAGTGGCTCCTGGCTGACGCGGGGGACGATGACCGATCTACCTGTCGAGACGACACGACCAATGATTCCCTCGTCGGGGCGGTAACGTCCGCGTCGGCGCTCGCCCTCGCTCAGTCCGTAGGAGAACTGGATCGAGAGTTCATCCTTCCGGCCAGCCTCGAAGAGGGCGATCGCGCCCCGCTGCATTCCAAGCCCACGGTCGAGTATTTCGAGAACCTTCTCGATCGCGGCGCGGGTGTCGAGTGTCGAACCGAGTGCCTGGCTCACTTCGAGCAGTGCTGACAGCTTTTTTACCGGAACCAGTTGCTTCATTAACACCTTGCCCTTCTGCGACACCCTGCCCTTCTACTTGACTTCAGCCCACTCCTGAGAGGAGTGAGCCGCCAAAAATTTGACCCCTCGGGCACCTGCTGGCCCTGGCTAGTACAATTTTGTCGACTTGCGGCTTTAATGTAACATTTTTGTCTGCCAGTTCAAATGAATGCCGCCGGTGAAACACTGGCATCGGAAAAATAATTGCACCTGGGTCAGGGGCGGCGTACGATACCCGGAATGTTAAGGCAAGTGATGCACGAATTGGAGCGACGGTATCATGCGCGGGACATCGACCAGCGGACCAGCCATCCCTTCGAGTGGGGGCTTGAGCACCTCGGACTGGAGGGGAGCGACGGGGACGCGCTGGAGTCGATCCGGGCGCTGAACCGCAGGGTGCGGGCGGAGAGTGATGGGTTCTTTCGACCCGAGAGGGTAGCCCTGGACGCCTTCAGGCTGCGGGAGGGCGATGACGGCGGGAAGCGGCTCGAGTATCCGAGTGGACTGGTGACCCCCTACGAAGTGAACAATATCGTGCGTGGGCGGTACTATCCGGCCGGGCGGGGCGAGCGGGCAGTGATCGTCTCACCGCAGTGGAACGCCGACGAGCAGTCCCATATCGCGCTCTGTCGCATTCTGAACCGGTTTGGGATCTCAGCGCTGCGGTTGAGCCTGCCGTATCACGATGCGCGGCGTCCGGTCGGGCTGCGCCGGGCGGACTACATGATAAGCGCCAACATCGGTCGGACGATCCAGGCGGTACGACAGGCGGTGATGGATATTCGGCGGGCAGCCGACTGGCTGAACGGAATGGGGGTGGAGCGGATTGGAGTGGTCGGGTCGAGCATCGGTTCGTGTGTTTCGTGGCTGGCCTTCATCCACGATCCGCGACTGGAGGCGGGAGTCTTCAATATGGTCTCGAGCTGGTTTGGGGATGTAGTCTGGCGGGCGATCACGACCTCACACGTGAGGGCAGCGCTCGAATCACACCTGACAGCGGCGGAAGTGCGTGAGGCGTGGTTCAGTATCAGTCCAAGCTGGCACGTCGACCGGTTGTCGAGCGTCCGGAGGCGAGCGCTGCTGATCTCGGCGAGTTATGACCTGACCTTTCTGCCAGATCTGACCGAGGTCTTTGTCAATGATGTTGAGCGGCACGGCATACCGGCCGAGAAGCGTTATCTTCCCTGTGGCCACTACACAATCGGTCGGAGCCCATTTAAATATCTCGATGCCTGGCATATCGTCAGTTTTCTGAGGCGGGAATTGGGAGCACCGGGAGGATCCCGGCAGCGATGACAAGGTTGGTGAAGATGGAAGTCAGGTCTCTCTCGTGGCGGGTAATGCGGCAGTCCTTACTGACTCTGGTCGTGCTGCTGACCTGCGCGGCCCCGGGGCGGGCACAGGTGACGGACGACACCGAACATGATGCACAGTTCTGGCCGGACGTGCAGGTAGCGTTCAATCTGAAGAATCGCTGGAGCGTCTTCCTGTTTGGAACGATGCGGCTTGGACGCGACTGGAAGGCGGTGACCAACGAGCAGCTCGGGTTTGGAGTGACGAGGCGGATCAATTCCGGATTCACGACGACGCTGAGCTATCGACGTCTCCACACCGAGGCTACTCCGGGACGCCACGTCAACGAGGATCGGGTCTTTGCCGATGCGACGCCGCGCATTGGGCTTGGTTGGAGGATGATGCTGGTCGACCGCAACCGTTTCGAGTGGCGCCGAGTCAACGGCAATATCATGTATCGTTACCGGAACCGGATCCAGATCGAGCGAGGGATCGACCTGCGTGAACGGCGGGTCGTCCCGTACGCCGCGTTCGAAGCGTTTTATGACACCCGTTTCCAGGCGTGGTCGAGACACCAACTCTACACCGGGACGCGCCTGCCGTTGACAGGCAATGTAACGCTCGACTGCTTCTATATGCATCAGTGGGACCAGCGGGCGCTGCCGGGCTACATCGACGTCATCGGAGCATTCTGGCGAATCGAGTTCTGAACGAGCCGTCAATGGAGGAGCTGTGACAAGAGCGGAAAGTTTGACGGGAGGGCGCACCGGACGGGGTCAGGAGGCGACGATCCTCGGTGGCATGTTTCTGCTCGGGGTGGCTTCGCGGACAGCCGCGCTGCCCGCATCGTTGTGGGAGTGGGACGAGTTCGGCTTTGCACGGGCACTACACGACTACGATCTCGCCGCACACAGTCCTCATCCCCCCGGCTTCCCGGTCTTTATCGCTCTCGCCAGAATGGCGCGGCTGGTGCTGGGGGATGATCATGCGGCGCTGGTCGCGGTGAGCTGCATCTTCTCGTCATTTCTGGGAGTCGTCCTCTATCTATTCTACCGTGAGGTGCTGGTCGATCGATGGACGGCGATCACCGGGGCGGTCCTGAGTTGTCTGGTGCCGGCGATCGTTGTCTGGGGCGGTACCGGACGGAGCGATGGTCCGGCGCTGGTGACCGGTCTGGTCGTGCTATGGCTGGCGCTGCGGGGACGGAGGTCGGATCGGGCCCTGCTCGGCGCAGCCCTGCTTCTGGGTCTCGGAGCAGGTATCCGGGTGACCATCCTCCCCTTTACCGGGGTTGTTCTGAGCCTCGTGCTGGGCGGAAGACTGCGACGGAAGGAGTGGGGGCTGGTGGGTGGATCGGTCGCTCTGCTCATCACCGGGTGGCTGCTCTGGTATCTTCCCCTTGTTCTGGAGACCGGATGGAACGAATACAATCAGATTATGCAGGCGCAGTCGGCCTTCATCAGTGAGCACGATACGGTCTGGTCTGCTCAGTGGACACCGTCGGAGCGGCTTTCCGCCTTTCTGGTCCGGGTGTGGGGGGAGTGGTGGATTGCACTGATCTTCAATGGTGGGGCGGTGCTCGGACTGGTGACGCTCGCCTGGCGACACCGCTGGTCCCCATTATCATCCCCATTATTATGGATGTTTGCCAGCTTCGCGCCAGTCCTGGTCTTTACCCTCCTCATCAACTCACCGACCGCAGCCGTCGTCTACTCGCTTCCGTTCATTCCATTCTTCACCGGCCTCACGGCCGCCGCCATTATGGGACTGCCGGCCCGGACCGGGCTTGGAGTAGCAGCGGCACTGGTCATCGGTCTCACCGTCTGGTCACTGCCGGTGGCAGCGACTCTTCGCCGTGAACCCAGCCCGCCAGTTCGGGCCGCCGGATACCTCCGCCGGCGTTTTGATCCGGCCCGGGACAAGATCTACCACGATGAGCTGCTGACACAGCACGCAATCTACTATTTCCGTAACGGCGGCAGATCGGAGATCGAACGGTTCCTCCCGGATGAGGACCTGTCGCTCAATCTGATCTATCCGGAGAATCGTGATCTTCGGCATACCTACATTCTCTCAACCGCACCCCTTCCCGGACTCTCGGGCCAGCGGTTCCACTGGCCGGCCGGCGTCGGGCTCGAGCGGCTGACACCACTCAGTTTTGGGCGCTACCTCGACATCCACCTCAGCGATCCGGATCCCCTCCGCAATATCGCCTGGGGAGCCGGCTGGTTTGAGAACGAGAGCCTCGGTGGGCGGAACTGGCGCTGGATGGGGAGGGAGGGACGAACCGGGCTCTTCAACCAGGCCGACCAGATGCGGCTGCGGATCGGTGGAGAGCTGCCGCCGCAGGGCGGTCCGTTGCTGATCAGGCTGGATGGTCGTGAGATTGGCCTGCTCCGCGAGCGGCAGGTCGACTTTAGCCTCCCGGTCGACGTGGCATCGGACGCGACCTGGTCGATAC
>JBEGMZ010000402.1:0-2759 GCA_041182745.1 Acidobacteriota bacterium | reverse complement strand
CGCTATGACGGTAAAGCTGAATGTGCTCTCCACCGGGAGGCGGTACACGCTGCAGATTCGAAGTCGGCTCGACCTGCCGGTTGGGATCCACCGCCAGACGGTCACACTCATCACCGACAGTCCGCAGACTCCGGAGCTGAAGCTGGATCTCGAACTTGAGGTTACGCCCTGAGAAGACCGCTCTCTCAGACGGTTCGAGTCAGCTGGACAAGCATCGGCTCCTGACTGGTCTTCTGAAACCGCTCGACACAGACCAGGCAGGGGTAGTGGAGTTTCTCGCGCTCGACCGGATCGGCCGCCATCGCGAGCCGCTCGGAGTGAACGGTTCTGACGAGCGTCATGAGGTTTCCGAGCGCCTCGGGAAGGCCAATCTTCTTGAGGTCACCGACGACATCCTCGCCATCCCCCTTCGCGTCACGGTAGTTTGAGAGCTGGCAGCAGAGAGTGAGCCGTCCACGGTAGTCGATGTTGAGATCATCCAGCGAGAGCGGTGCACAGCGGGGCAGATAGTAGTCGGTGTGGAAGCCGACCGCCATCGATATTTCGTGACGAAACTCGGTCATAACGCGAGCGACATCGCGCTCGACCGCACGCCACTCGGTGAGGGGCAGAATCAGGTCTTCGCCCATGTTATGCTCGGTTGGATTCTGGTGGCCAAAGATCTGGCGTTTCACGCGCAGGTGAGCGCCAAGCAGGGCCAGCTGGTCGATCTCGTGGCGATTGACCCGGTTGACGGTCGTGATAATCGAGGTCTCAATGCCGACGGCCTGACAAGTAGCAATTGCAGTGACAACTTCACGGTACGATCCACGCCCACGAATCCCGTCATGGGTCGCCTCGGTTGCACCGTCGAGACTGAAGGAGATTCCACCGAGCCGTGCCCTCCGGTTTGGTGGCATGAGTGCCTTCAATGTCTTGTTGAAGTTTCGCGCATTGGTCAGAAAGTGGTAGGTGAAGCCGTGCCCGGCAATCAGGTCGAGACATTCGCCAAAGCGGGGATGCATTGGCGGCTCACCTCCGGTGATCGCCACGTGATGGTATCCGAGCGGCTTCGCCTCAGTCAGAATCTTGTCCAGAACCTCAAGCGGCAGGAAGAGGTCGTGATTGTTCTCGGCGCCTCCACGGTAGATACTTCGAAAACAGTGGGTGCAATCGAGATTGCAGACGTTGTTCAGTTCAATTCCAATTCTTGGCATATTCACAGTCCAGGATCATCCGCGAGGCTCCAACTCGAGCCCGGAAGTCGCGTCTCAGACCGACGGCCCTTCCTCGACGCCTCGGCGTACTATACACACCATTCGGCCTGAAAGCTAACTCAGAGGGTGACCTCCTCAAGGTAGTCGGGGATGCTTACGAACCAGCCGGGACGAGCGGCGATCTTCCGTCGCAGCGACTCCGCCGCTTCCGTTTCGCCGTGAACAAGGAAGGTTCTGCGTGGCGGATGTCGAAATCCATCCAGCCAGCGCAGGATTTCGTGGTAGTCGGCGTGGGCTGAAAGGTTCTCAAGCATCTCGACACGCGCCCGAATCGGGATCATTTCGCCAAAGATCCGGATCTCGCGCTCACCATCAAGGATTCTCCGTCCACGGGTTCCAGCCGCCTGGAACCCGACAAAGAGGATGGTGTTCCGGTTATCCGGCAGTCGCTTTCGCAGGTGGTGAAGGATGCGCCCACCGGTGCACATCCCACTGGCCGAGATGACGATCGAAGCCCCGTCCCGGTTCGAGATCAGCTTCGACTCCTCGCGCGTCCGGGCGAGGTTGAATCTTGCCGTCGCCAGCGGATTGCGTCGCTCATCCATGAGATCCTTCATCGCGATGTCGTGCCCTTCCTGGTGGCGCAGGTAGAGCCGGGTCGCGCTCGAGGCCATCGGTGAGTCGACAAAGACCGGCACGACCGGAATACGACCCTCCTCCTCCAACTCACGAAGATAGTAGAGGATTGTCTGCGTACGCCCAACGGCGAAGGCCGGTATCAGCAGGTGACCACCCCGCGCGACCGTCGCATTGACAATCTCGGCCAGACGGCCCTTGACGTCGACCGCGAGATGCTCGCGATCTCCATAGGTCGATTCGAGTACCAGGTAGTCCGCCTCCTCGACCGGCGTCGGATCGTGAATCACCGGTTCATTGTAGCGGCCAATGTCGCCCGTCAGCAGAATCGACTTCCGCGACCCGTCCGGCTCCGTCAAACGCATCTTTACGAAACCCGAACCGATGATGTGTCCAGCGTCGATGAACTCGAAGGTAAGCCGTTCGGTCAATTCGACCAGCTCGCCGTAGTTGACCGACTCGAACTGCCGGAGTGCAGTATGGGCATCGCTCTCGCGGTAGAGCGGCAGGGCCGGACGGTGCTTTGTGCTGCCGACCTTGTTCGCGTAGTCCGCCTCTTCTTCCTGCAGACGCGCCGAGTCCGGCAGCAGAATCCGCGCCAGCTCGGTCGTCGCCGGCGTCGCATAGACCTTGCCGGCAAACCCCTCCTTCACCAGCCGCGGCAGGTAACCGGAATGGTCGATATGGGCGTGGGTCAGAATGACGGCCTCGATCGAGGCCGGATCGATTGGAAAAGGCTCCCAGTTGCGCAACCGCAGCGCTTTCAGCCCCTGAAAGAGTCCGCAGTCGACCAGAAAGCGGCGTCCGTCAACCTCAATCAGGTGGCGCGATCCGGTCACCGTCCTTGTCGCGCCCAGAAATTTGAGTGTCGCCATCTCTCCCCCAAACCTTAACCTGCGAGCACGACCCCCACCGACGGGGAAACCT
>JBEGMZ010000401.1:0-15042 GCA_041182745.1 Acidobacteriota bacterium | reverse complement strand
GATCAATAGCCGCCAGGCCGGCGTGGTGGCCGAGTACCTGAAGGTCGGCGGAGTCAGCATCACCGATGGAAATGAATACCGGCTGATTCTTGACCGGATCTCGCACGAAATTCCCTTCTACCGGTCATACCTTAAGCATGCTGCCCTTAATGGAACGATCGTCGTCAACAATCCGTTCTGGTGGTCGGCGGATGAGAAGTTCTTCGGGTACTCACTCGCGGCGCGGCTTGGATTGGCCGTGCCGAAGACGGTTCTGCTTCCCCAGAAGTCCTACCAGAAAGGTGTGACCGACGCCTCTCTGCGCAACCTCGAATTTCCGCTCAAATGGGATGAGATTCTGGATCACATTGGTCTGCCGGCAATTCTCAAACCGCACGACGGTGGTGGCTGGCGCGATGTCTATAAGATCCACTCCCGGGAAGAGCTCCTGGCTTCATACGACGCAACGCACACGCTGGCCATGGTGCTGCAGGAGTTTATCGATTTCGAGGAGTATGTCCGGTGCTACTCGGTCGGTCGCCGGCACGTCCTCGTCATGCCATACGATCCGCATCATCGGCGCTATCTGCCGCGCCAGTCCTCGACGCTGACTCCGGCGCTTGAGGATCGGATCATCCGTGACACGATCCTGATCAACGAGGCGCTCGGATATGATCTGAACACGGTTGAGTTCGCGCTGCGCGACGGTGTTCCGTACGCCATCGACTTCACCAATCCGGCCCCGGATGCCGACATCTTCTCGGTGACCGAGCCCTACTTTGAGTGGATCACAGAGCGAATGGCCGATCTTCTGATCGACTATGCGCTCCACGGTAAGTCGACAGCCGAAGAGCATCACTGGTCGGCCTGGCTCAACCACCGGGTCGGTGAGGCCGGAGGGGTGCGCGAGGTCGAAACCCCGCCGGCCATTCCATCCGTACCGGGTAGCGAAATCACCCGTGATCTCGCCTTTGAGATGGAGCGGGCGGCCCAGCGCGCCTCCGATGCCCTGAGCGAGGTCCTCGACCAGATAACCGAACCGATCAGGCCCCGACGCGCCCCCAGGTCTTCCGATGAGGATAGACTGTCGAAGAAGGATCGTTCATCCGAGGCCAAAAAGAAGAGCCGGAAGGGCGAACCGGCAAAAGGGGAGAAAGAGGGTGGAGAGCGCAAGGCCAGGAAGAAGGACTGAGGATCAGATCGTGCTCCTCACGACAACCTGAGTCAGGACATATCAGAAAGCTGGCAGCCTGAGGGGGGGAGGTGATCCCCCCTTTCACATCGACGATAGTACCCGGATAAGAGTTGGTGGCTGCGCAGACGCCTCAACTGACACTTCAGCTGTTTCTTCTTGCCTCAGGAGGGCAAAAGACTTACCATCACTGGGCCTGGACGCGTCTGTTGTTCCTCGTGCGTCTCGAGGGCACTTTTAACTTTCAACATTGTTTAACACCGTGACGACATAGCCGGAAGACGCCTTGCGCCTTCGGGGGTAGATATGCCATTCGACAACGATTTTACGATCGGTATCGAGGAGGAGTTTCAGATCATCGACCCGAACTCGAGGGAGCTGAGGTCGCGGGTTGACGAGATTCTCGAAGAGGGGCGGATGCTGCTCGGTGAGCAGGTGAAGCCCGAGATGCATCAGTCGATGATCGAGGTTGGGACCGGGATCTGTCGCAACATCAGGGAGGCGCGTGAGGATGTGACCAAGCTGCGCCGTGGGATCAGCGAGCTGGCGCAGCGCAAGGGGTTGGCGATTGCTGCGGCCTCGACCCATCCGATTTCGCACTGGGCGGATCAGCAGATCACCGAGCACGAGCGATATCACAAGCTGATTGAGGAGCTGCAGCAGACCGCCCGATCCCTGTTGATCTTTGGGATGCACGTTCATATCGGTATCGCCGACCGTGAAGCGGCGATTGCGGTGATGAATGCTGCGCGCTATATGCTGCCACACGTCTACGCGCTCTCTGCCAGCTCTCCTTTCTGGATCAGGCGAAACACCGGCATGAAGAGCTACCGGTACGAGGTCTTCAAGCAGTTTCCGCGCACCGGGATTCCCGAGTACTTCAACTCGGCGACCGAATTTGACAGTTTTGTCAGCCTGCTGGTGCGGACGGGCTGTATCGACAACGGCCGCAAAATATGGTGGGATGTGCGGCCCCACCCTTTCTTCCCGACCCTCGAGTTCCGGGTCTGCGACATCCCCTCGCGTGTCGACGAGACTCTTGCCATCGCCGCGCTGATCCAGGCGATCACCGCTAAACTCTACAAGCTGTATCGTCAGAACCTCGGGTTTCGCCTCTACCGCCGGGCGCTGATCGAGGAGAACAAATGGCGTGCTGCCCGCTACGGTCTTGACGGAAAACTGATCGACTTTGGCAAGAAGGAGGAGGCGCCAACACGGGATCTGATCAGGGAGCTGCTCGAGTTTGTTGACGATGTGGTCGATGAGCTCGACAGCCGCCGTGAGATTGAGTACATCCATCGCATTCTCGATGAGGGGACAAGTGCTGATCGGCAGCTGCGAGTCTACGAGGAGACCGGAGATCTCCGGGCCGTAGTCGATCTCCTGATTCGGGAGACGATGGAGGGGATTGGCTGATATTTCCCGTCAGGTCGGCGACCGTCTATCTTAATCGGAACAGGCAACATCCGGACACTGCATGGTGGAATCGCCGCGAATCAGGGATGTTTTTCAATGTTGCCTGTTCCGTTGTCGGCCGTTTCTCTCCTGATGGTGGTGGCGGTTTTGACGACTTGGTGCTAGAATCATCACGGTTTTTTGTTCTGCCCCGTCAGCGTCGCCCCGTCACCAATTTTTCAAGCATCCCAAAGTGGTCATGTTAAAGTCAAAGTCAACGTCAAAGTCAAAGTCAAAGTCAGGAAGAGACGGGTGGAGTGGATTCAGGATTTCCCGGGATCCGGCGGATTTAGTGGCAGGTCGAGGAGGTTTCGGTGGTAATGCCGTTTTTGCTTAGTAATACGGGGATGTTGACCGGGCAGCAGCTTGGCAGCCGGATCCGGGATTACGACAGCGGTGAGGGAGCCGACCGGAGTGTGGGCGAGGGTGGCAGGCAGCCGGAAGAGGTTGACCGGAGTCGGAACGGTGGGGCGGAGACTGGGCGCTCCCGGGTCTGTCAGTTACCGCCGGTTCTGGCCGATTTTGCCGGCCGCGATTTTGAGTTGCAGGAGATGTTCGCCGCCCAGACCAATCCAGCCACACGGGTGATTGGTCTGCAGGGTACGGGTGGGGTAGGGAAGACTAGTCTGGCGGTGCGGTTTGCTCACCAGCTGGCCGAGAGTTACCCGGACTCGCTGATATACATCGATCTGAAGGGTGGAGGTTCGCAGCCGCTCCCGGTTGCCGACGCGCAGGCACAGATCATTCGCTCATTTATGCCGGAGGTGCGGTTGCCGGAGCACGAGGTGGAGTTGACCCGCCTCTACCAGTCGGTGCTGAGTGGAAAGCGGGCGCTGCTGCTGCTCGACAATGCGGCAAGTGTGCCGCAGGTGGTGGCGCTCCTGCCACCGGAGGGATGGCTGACGGTGGTCACGACGCGGCAGAGCCTGAGTGTCAACGGGATGTTCACCCGACACCTTCAGGTGCTCTCGCCGACGGAAGCGACGGAGATGCTGCAGCGGCTGGTGCCGCGGATGAGCAGCACTGACGCCGGGCGGATTGCTGAGCTGTGCGGAAACCTGCCGCTCGCGCTCCGGGTTGTCGCCGGGACGATGCGCCAGCAGCCGGGTCTCCAAGTCTCCGATTTTGCGGTCAGGCTCACGACTCGCCAGCTGCGGGGACCCTTCATCGAAGGGGTGCTGCAGAGCTGTTATGAGCTGCTCTCACCCGGACTGCAGCAGCTCTGGCGGTTTCTGGCACCGTTTCAGGCAAGCTTCGATCTGCAGGCGGCGGCAGCCGTCTGGAGGATAAGTCCGCAGATGGCGTTGGAGACGCTGCGCCAGTTCGACAGCTTCAGTCTGTTGGAGGTCAATGCGCAGACAGGCCGTTACCGCATCCACGACCTGATGCTGCAGTTCATCGATCAGCGGTTGACGGGCGAAGAGCGCCGGATCGCCAAGCATCGTTTCTCTTCCCACTATCAGAGCGTTCTGCATGAGGCGGACGCCCTCTACGAGCAGGGTGGGAAGTGGCTGAAGCAGGGGATCGATCTGCTCGACCTTGAGTGGCAGAATATCCAGAACGCGCAGATATGGGCGCGGCGGCACGTCGATGATGATCGTGCGGCCTGCGAACTCTGCAACTCATTTCCGGATGCGGGCAAGTATGTTCTCAGTCTGCGCCAGCATCCGCGGGAGCGGATCAGATGGAACGAGGCGGCACTTGAGGCCTCGAGGTCGCTCAATCGACGAAAATCGACCGCCCGACACCTGATTGCACTGGGTGACTCATATATCGATCTGGGAGAGATCAATCACGCCATCGACTGCTACGAGCAGGCATTGAGCCTGACATCTTCGATCCGTGACCGGAGAGGTGAGGCGGATGCGAGATCGGGTCTCGGGCAGGCCCACTATCTGGCAGGTGGGCTTGATGCGGCGCGTCGTTTTCACGGGGAGGCGCTCGACCTCGCCTACCAGATTGGCGATCATCGGGTTGAGGCGGTGGCGCTGGGCAACCTCGGAGTGACCCATTTTGGCCAGGGGGAGGTGCGGACGTCGTGCAGCCTCTTCGAGCAGCAGTTGAAGCTGGCCCGGGAGATGGGAGACCGGCGCAATGAGAGTGTTGCACTGGGAGGAATCGGGATGACCTGGCTGGCATTGGGCGAGCCGGAGTCGGCGATCAGCAGCCTCAGTGGCCAGCTCCGAATCGCCCGTGAGATCGGTGACCGGCGTGGACAGTGCAGCGCGCTGACCAACCTTGGAAATGGGTACGTGATCCTCAAGGAGTATGGACGGGCGCTCGAGATTCTCGAGGAGGCACTCGCGATCGCCCACGATCTTGCCGACCGCCGCGCCGAAGCGAACGCTCATGGCGGACTCGGAATCGCCTACTTCCACCAGGGTGACCTCGTGATCGCGCGACAGTATTTCGAGCGGCAGGTCAACCTTTCAAAGATGATCGGTGACCGGCGCGGCGAAGGGCTGGCCCAGATAAATCTGAGTGAGATCGCCAGCAAGGTGCTCGACTACGGACTGGCGGTCGAGCTTGCTCAGCAGGCCATTCTGATCTCCTCCGGACTGGGAGACAAGCTCGGACTGGGTAACGCTCATATGCGGCTCGCCATCGCCTATGCCGGGCAGGGTGAGCGTCGCAAGGCCCTCTCGCACGCCGAACGGGCCCGGCAGTTTCTGATTCATACCCAGCTTCCGGTGCTGGCCGAGGTCGATCGCAAGATTGCCGAATGGGGAATGGGTTAGCTGACGGGGCGCCGAAGAGGGTCGGCGACCTGAAGTATCTTTGAGATCAGATCGCGATCAATCTGGTATCGGTGCAGGAAGTCATCGATGATCGGGAGGGCCCGCGCCGCCGGATGGCCACCGATAAAGGCGTTGAGCCAGGCGAGGATGAAAAATATCTTCCGCTGCCGCTTCAGTTGTGGCAGCGCCGCCAGTGCGGGAAGAAGGTATTCGATGGTCAGCCCCGACTGGTGACGATGGTTGAAGTTGGTCAGGCTGCCCTCGACCCAGTCCTCGGCGACTTCGCCGGGATGCAGATACTGCCTGAAGTAGCTCGCCTTGGTTGCCGCATCAGGCCGTGCCGCCGCCGTGATCCAGGCCAGTTTTGCCGCCGATTCGCTCTGGTCATTAAGTCGCTCCTCTTCAAACAGCTGTTCCGCTTTCGGGTCGCCAAGGCTGAGCAGGGTAGCAATGATCGCCCAGCGATCGGCCGGGGCAAGAGTGGCTCCGCCCGGTCGTCTGCAAGCGGCGAGCATCTCTTTGAGCCGACCAGCCCCCTCAGTTGTCGTCGCAAGCCGGCGAAAAGCTCGAAGCAGCAGAAGGTTTTCACCTGTCGTCACCGCCGAGTCCATCCTTGAGAGCAGCAACTTCTCGGTCGGGGTGGGCGAGCCGGCCACCGCCTCCACTTCGATATGCCTTTCCGTCACCTCGATCAACCGTTCGAGCAGCCAGTTCAGATGCCCTTCGTCACGCTCCTGCGCAATCGACCGCTGGAGCATTTCGAGGTACTCAACCGGACTGAGCCGGCCCTCGGCGAAAGCGTCGTCGATCGCTCCCCGAAACAATATTCGATCAAGGGGATCGTCTGTCGTGTCGACCTCTCCGATCAGCGCGTCGAGGCTCTGCTGGTCCGGAAGAAAGCTGCCATAGCCAAGGCCCTCATCGTTACTGAAGATGAAGCGCGGCCCGGTATCGGCATCGATTTCGATCAGTGATGACGAGGGGCCATCAAACGACGCCCGGAGAGACCGGGAGGAGCCGTCAGCGAGGACAATCCTGACCAGGGCCTCGATTGGCCAAGACCGTTGGCCACCCTGCGGGTCGCGCTGGGTCAGTCTGACGGTCAGCCTCGACCGGTTATCTCCGGCGCCGGAAGCCAGCTTCCACTCCGTCTCGACACAGGGCAGGCCACTCCCGAGGATCCAGGCGTCCGACCACCGTCGGAGGGTTCGCCCGGAGACCTCCTCGAATGAGCTGATCAGATCGCGCCAGTCGGCGGCATCGAAAGCGTGGCGTCGCAGAAAACGGCGAACTCCACGCTGAAATGTCTCCGCCCCCAGGCTGAACGAAAGGGCGCGGAGGATCATGGGAGCTTTCTGATAGACGATGGCCCCGTAGGCTGACCTTGCATCACCAAGATTGGGAATCGACTGGTGGATTGGCGTGGTGCCAGTGGTACGGTCGATTGCGCTCGCGCCCGGCTTATGCGCCAGGTAGAAACACTTCCAGACTTCGCGCTCGTCAAGTCCGAATGGCCGGATTGAGGCCAGGCTGGTATAGGCGAGAAGGTTGGCAAATCCCTCCTTGATCCAGAGATCATCGAACCAACGCATTGTAACAAGGTCGCCGAACCACTGGTGTACCAGCTCGTGAAGAATCAGTGCCGCCCGTGACACCATTTCACCCGGGCCCGGTGTCGCTCCCAACAGCACCGCCTCTTCGCGCAGAAAGGTCGCGCCGGCATGCTCCATGCCGCGGAAAGGAAAGCCGGGAAGCAGAACCTGGTCATACTTCCCAAATGGAAAATCATAACCAAGATAGTCCGAGAGGTAGCTGATGCCGGAGGCGGTCAGCCCTAGTATCGCCGGCCACTCGCTCTCGGCCCGGGCAAGCTGTGACTGGCGGACAAACAGACGGAGCGGGTGGCCATTGAGGTGCGACTCGAGTTTCGCGAAAGGGCCGACAGCGAACGAGAAGAGATAGGTACTGAGGGGTGGTGTGGGCTCGAAACGGTGGCGAACGCGCTCGTCCTCGGCGGTCGGCTCCCCGCACGGCTCGGAGTTGGAAATGACTGCCATTCCAGCCGGTACGGTAAGACTCAGCGTGAAAGACCCCTTCAGATCGGGCTGATCGAAGCACGGAAAGGCGAGGCTTGCATCCATCGGGACAGACAGCAGGTAGACGAACCGGCTCCCATCGGCCTGATCCTCGAAGCTGATGAGTGGCCGCCCGGCGAGGGCCACCACCGATTCAAAATCGACGGAGATCTCGTTCTCTCCAGCCTGAAAATGGCTCGCCGGCAGGAGCAGGTGGCCATTTACCAGCCGGTGGTCGGTGACGAATCGGCCATTCACCTTCAATCCGGCAATCGATCCATCGATGGTCCGGCCAGCTGTTGTCAGATCACGAAAGTCGAGAACGACCGGCGCCGTTTGGTGGTCGTCAGCCAGTCGCAGTCTGATTCGTGCCCGGCCGCTGAGCCGCGTCAATCCGGCGTCGAGACCCAGTTCGAGATCATAACGAAGCTCGGAGATCCGCCGGCTCCGGCTTGCCGCCAGAGCCCTTGACACTCCAGCCTCGTACTCCTCCGCACCGTCCGGCTCGAACTGTAAAGGTTCATCCGATGATTCAACCATGGCCGTCAGACTACCGGAACCGGCCGCTTTTGTCACCGGCAACCGTCCCCGTTCCACCTTCGCTGGACATCATGACTCTGGCAACCTACACTGAGTGATCGAAAGGAGCTTTGATATCGCATGGCCAGAGGATGGGAAAGTAAGGCAGTTCAAGACCAGGTTGAGGAGCTCAGCCATTCACCCGTTACCGAAACGGCGGAAGCCGCCGCTGTTTCAGTCGTCGATTCGGCTGAGGATCCGGAGAGGCGTCATCGACTTGAGTCGCTTCGTCTCGTGCGCAGTCAGGTGAGCGAGCAGCTCAATAATGCCCGCACCGTCACCCAACGCCAGGTGCTCCACCAGCGACTGCGGGCGATCGACAGCGATATCGAGTCGATTGGATGATGCAGTGGCCGGATCAGATCTGACCGAGTATTGATCTGACGGAGTATTGATCTGACGGAGTATTGATGATGAGCACCAGTCCGATCAGACCGACGGAGACGGAGGCTCTTGCGGAGCCCCGTCAAGTTGAAGGGCGCGGGATCGTCTTCTACCTGCGTGGCAGCGCCTCCTTCTTCCAAAAGATGTGGCCGGCGATCTACGACCTGACCACAACCGAGACCTACCTCAACGCCTCCGCGATCGCTTTCAACATCATCCTCTCCTTCTTTTCATTTGTCGTCCTTGTCGGCAGCTTTCTGATCAACATCCTGCACTGGCGGAGCGGCTACGAGACCTACTACCTGATTCTGCGTTCGCTGGTGCCGGAAGATTCGGCGCAGATCTTCTGGAGCCTTGACCGGGTCACCCAGGGACCCGGTGGCCGGGCGACCGTACTCTCCTTCGCGCTCCTGATATTTTCGACCCTCGGAATATTCCAGCCAATCGAGATTGCTCTCAACCGAGCCTGGGGATTCACCGAACGGAAGCTCATCCGACAATATCTGGTCTATCTTGGGCTGACGCTCGGCTGTGCACTGGTCATGCTTGGTCTGATTGCTCTTGGCAGCCTTTTCAACACGCTGCTCGAGTGGCTCACCGCGAGTGTTGAAACTCGGGCGTGGGTCTTCAGGTACATCGGGCCGGTCATCTCGCTGCCCTTTATCATCACGCTGGTCTTCGGCATCTACTACCTTGTGCCCAACGGTCGGATCGATCCCGGCCAGCTTGTCTTTACCTCGGTGGCAATGGCGATTCTCTGGGTCCTGATGACGCTGCTCTACCGGTTGGCGCTGCCACTCTTCGACTTTGAAGAGTCCTATCATCGCCTGGCCGGCATCATGTCGATTATCACCTGGGTTCTGATCTCCTCATTTATTCTGATTCTTGGTGCCAATCTCGCCTCTCGTGACATTCTTCCGCGGGCCCGTGGCGTAGGGATTCCGGTTCGGCGACGTGAAAACACCTCTGCAAGAGACGGATCCTGAGCCGTTCCCTGGTCGTCGATCCGTCAGCACGACTGCCGGAGTGGGGATGGCCCGGGAGGTTTAATGCGAACAAGATTTCAATCACGTCCTACCTGCTGCTCGCTCTGAGGCTGGGCCCGGTGCTGATCTGGATGGTGTTTCTGGTCGCCGGTTCAGTTGCCCAGTCGGGTCGCCGGCCGGTTCGTCCACCGGCCACGCCGCCCGTTACCACCCCGGCCGCGCCCACTGATCCCGAAGTCGACAACCGGCCACTCGTCGATACCGCGCCAATTAGTCAGGATGAGGAGGGAACGATCCGGGTTGACACCTCGCTGGTGACAATTCCGGTCACGGTCACTGACCGGCAGGGTCGCTTCATTCCCGACCTGTCGAAACGAAACTTTCGCCTTTATGAAGATGATATCGAGCAGCGGATCGATTCACTTGTGGCCGTCGATGTTCCATTCAACGTCGTGCTGATGCTCGACACCTCCGGCAGTACCCGCGCCCACCTCGAAGATATCCAGGAGGCGGCCATCGCCTTTGTCGGCCAGTTGAGAAGTGAAGACCGGGTGATGGTCGTGTCATTTGCCATGCGCCACCGCGTCGAGTGCGAGTTTACGAGCGACCGGGCCGAGTTGTTTGAGGCCATCCGCCAGACGCGAACCGGGGGTGGAACGAGACTCTACGAGGCAGTCGATTTCGTTCTCAAACGGCTTGAAGCGGTCGAGGGCCGCAAGGCAGTCGTCCTCTTCACGGATGGTGCTGATACCCTCAGCCGCAGGGCGACTGCCCGGTCAACGCTCGAACGCGCCGAAGAGTCGGGCGCGATCTTCTACCCGCTGAGCTATGATACCCGTGATTCCATCGGCGGCCCCGGAGGTCCACCCCGCAGTGGAGTGCCGCCAGTGCGTATCCCCAATGTGGGAGGCTGGCCCTTTCCGGGCGGAGGCCGGCGACGCTGGCCGCTTGCCAATCCTTTCGATCTGCTCGCCTCCAGCCAGTGGCCGGGCCGCCTGCCATCGGGTCTGCCCGCGTCGAGCGATCAGTCAGGCGGCTATCTCGCCGAGCTGGCCGAGCGGAGCGGGGGACGTCTCTCCGAGGCTGGCAACATCTACAGCGTATCAGCTGCCTTCAGTCTGATCGCTGCCGAACTGCGACAGCAGTACGCGCTTAGCTACTACCCTGGAAACACCAGCCGGGACGGATCCTGGCGCCGCATTCGCGTCCGGATCGACCAGCCGGAATGTATTGTCAGGGCACGCAAAGGGTATCGCATCTCCGCCAGTACCCCCTGAGGCGCTGCCTGTTAATAGCCTGACCCCCCTGATACCAACGAGGCCGGGAGAGTGTCCACTCCCCCGGCCTCCAGTCAACGTCAATCTTGTCAACGTCAATCTTATTAACATCAATTCAGGCTCGGCCCGAATCTGACTACTTTTTCTCGTCGAGCTTCCCGATCATTCCATTCCAGGGAGGGATAACGATGGTGATATTCCCCCGGGCCTTCAGTTGGCAGGCCAGCCTGACCGGCGAGTCCTTCTCTCCGGTGAACCCCTCGTAACCAAAATATTTCCACCGATTGATCTCACGATCGTTCGGCTCCGAGATCTTCTCAGTTGGTGAGAGGACTCCAACCCAGCACGTCCCGCAGGCGGCCGTTCGACATTCGACCGGAATCGGCCCTTCCTTCGGTCGACACCGGCTGTCTTTGACGTGCCAGTCACGCTGGTCAGCTGCCGCCGCCATCGTCACATCCTGCATGTTGACGACCTTGAAACTGCATCCAGCCTCGTGCTCACGAAATATTACCGAAAACTCTCGATCGACCGACTTCAGAAATCCGAACAGCCCGCGGCCATCATCCCGCTGCCGACTGGCCACGACCTGCTCCGGAGACTGCCGCCAGTTCCGGCCATAACTGGCCGCACTCGCCGGCTGCGCGAAGAGCTCCAGCCCTACCTGCTGCAGCGTCCCGTATGCCACGGCTGTGATTCCGACCAGCTGTGACTCATCGACCCGTAACTCACCGGCAATCCTGTGTGCCGCCTCCCGGATCTGACCTGCCAGCGATCCCTTTACCTCCGCTCCACGCGCGATCCCCGCAACTGTCTCTCGCACTTTAGGCCAGTACCGATGCCCATAAAGAAACTCGGCTGACCGATCGATCTGATCACGCAGCAGATAGTCTCCCTTCAGGATCAAGCGCTTTGCCTCCGCTGCCGGATCTGGCGCTTCACTCAATGCCCGATAGAGCTTCACCGGGAAGAAGGAGAACCAGATCCGGGTCGCCTCTCTGTCCACCGGATGGATCGCTGGTTCCAGCTCCGTAATAGTCTTTGCCCAGTCCGAATCGTTCTGCCGACTGAGCAGGTTCTCCAAGTCTGTCGCCATAGGTCTTCAGTCACTCCCCTTGCCGTTATTGTCTCTTCTCAATGGTGATATGCCACCCGGACGTATGAACTTGAGAGAATACCCCGCGACCCCCTGCCTTCGCAAACCAACCTCGGCTGCCCGAACCCTGCCATCCCGATCTCGCCCTACCGATAGATCGCCGTTCGCCGCGCCACCCGCTCTTCCAGGTTCCGGCAGACCAGGTCGCAGAGCGCGAATATGCTCGCGTCTCCAATCGCATAGTAGACCGTGTTACCCTCCTGGCGTCGCGTCAGCAGTCCACCTTCCTGCAGCGTCTTCAGGTGCTTGCTCACGTTCGGCTGGGTCGACTCAACCTCCACCGCAATCGCGCTCACGCTCTGCTCTCCCCCCTCAAGATATTGCAGAATCCGCAGTCGCATCGGATCGGCGAGTATTTTGAAGCGCCCCGCCACCATCTGCAATCCCTCCTCACTCATTCGTCGCTTCCTTCTTACCATCTCTGCGCTATCCTCTCTTCTCTTTTCCTTATCTCAGATCTCCGCCTCTTCCCGCTTTCGGTCTCTCCCCACTTTTTTATCCCTTGGATTTTTTGTGCTTGACTGTATGAGTATATAGTTATACAGTTCAGCAGCTTTGAATTTTAGCGCAGCCACCGAGAGGGTGCAACAGGTTTTTCGGATTCGATCAGGAAGCCGTCGAAAGGAGAGGGTGATGGAATACGGAAGCAGTCGGAAGTTGAAGGTTACGGTTGATGAGGCGCTGGAGCGGACGCGGGCGTCGCTGCAGCGGGAGGGGTTTGGGGTGCTCTTCGAGATCAACCTCGACGAGAAGATGAAAGAGAAGCTGGGGGTCGATTTCCGGCGTTACGTCATATTGGGAGCGTGTAATCCGGGTATCGCATACCAGTCACTGCAGGAGGAGATCGGGCTGGGACTGCTACTGCCGTGCAATGTGATCGTCTACGAGGGGGATGAGCCGGGGAGTTCAGTGGTCGCGGCGATCGATGCGAAGAAGATGATGGAGGTGACGGGAAACGCCAGGCTCGGCGACGCTGCGGTGAAGGTGGACGAAATGTTGGGGCGGGTGATGGCCGGATTATAGCGGTGTCACATTCTGAATGGAGGGAGCAGAGATGGATAAAGTGCCGGATTGGGTTTGGTTTGCAGGCTTCTTTGCCGCCAGTTTCGCGTTGTTGCGATGGCTATTACCGCGGATGGGGGTCGGAACGTGAGCGGCACCGACGGGGTGTACCCCGGGACGGGCCGAGGATCGGCACGAACGACAGGCAGAGAAGCAGTCCTTGACGAATAATGGTAACAGGGGAGGGGAATAATGATGACGGTCGAGAGATATTTGCGGTTGATCGCAGGAGCCATCGTGCTGATGACACTGGTACTGAGTCTCTACCACAGTCCGCGATGGCTCTATTTCACCGGGTTCGTCGCCGTAAATCTGATGCAGTCGGCGTTTACAAACTGGTGTCCGATGATGACCTTTCTGCGGAAGCTGGGTATACGGGACGGAGCGGTCTAAAGTCGTCGGTTGGGAGAGATATGAGATCAGCAAGGTGGAGTGGGGGTTTGCTGCTGGCGGTTGTCTGCCTGACGGGAGGAGTGCGGAGTCAGGATGGCGCAGGGTTGACACTGCCGCTGGCAGTTGAGGTGGCGCTCCGGAGCCATCCGCTGGTACGGGTGGCCGGGGCGGGACGTGAGATGGCGCGGGGCGAGGTGGCGGAGGCGCGAGGGAGACGCTGGCCGACGGTTCAGTTGAGTGAAACGGTAGTGAATGGGAACAACCCGGTCTTTGCCTTTGGTTCGTTGCTGGAACAGGCGCGGTTCCGCGAGGGAGATCTGTTTCTGCCGCGATTGAACAATCCGGATGGGTTGACCAATTTCCGGTTTGGCGTGACGGTGCGGGCCCCGCTCTTCGATCAGTTTCAGTCACGGACGCGGGTTCAGCAGGCAGGCCTTCGAAGCGGACAGGCCGACCAGCGGGCGGAGCAGATCGAGCAGCAGATTCGATTTGAGGTGGTGCGCGGCTATTACGGTCTGATTCTGGCGCAGGTGCGGCAGCAGGTGGCCGGGGAGACGGTACGATTGGCCGAGGCTGACGTGCGGGTGAGTCGCGATCGGGTCGAGGCGGGGACGGCGGTAGTGTCAGATCAGCTGGCAGCGGAGGTGCAGCTGGCGGAGATGAAGCAGCAGCTGGTGGAGGCGGATGGTGAGCTGGTGACAGCGCGCGCGGCGCTCAACACGGCGCTCGGGATTGCGATCGAGACCCCACAGCAGGTGACTGGTCAACTCGAGGCCCGGCGCTTTGAAGTGGGTGCGGCGGTGGAGCTGATCGGTGAGGCGCTGCGAAATCGACCGGATCTGCGACTGGCTGGATTGGCGGTCGATGCCGGTGAGGCTGGAGTAAAGGGGGCGCGGGGAGAGTATCTGCCGCGGGTCGACCTCTTTGCCAGCTTTGGAGCGAGCCGGCACCAGTGGCTCAGCGGAAGTGGTGACTACACGGTTGGGGCGAGCGTAACCTTCAATCTGCTCGATGCCGGGCGGGAAGGACGGCTCATCCAGGCACAGGCCGTGCGGGGAATGGCTGCGGCGGAACGGGAGCAGCTGCTCAACCAGGTACGGTTTGAGGTGGTTCGTGCTCGGCAGCAGCTCCTGGTGGCGAGGGAACGGATCGAGGTCGCCGAGCGGATGGTGGTTCAGGCGACCGAAGCGGTGCGGATCGTGCAGGATCGTTACCGGGAAGGGCTGACGACGATGACTGAGGTGCTGCGTGCGCAGTCAGTTCTCGCCCGTGCGCGGATGATGGTGCTGGCGGGGCGGTACGAACATTATATCGGCTACGCGCAGGTACTGCTGGTGACAGGTCGACTGACCGATCTCCGGCCATTTGTCTCCTGAGTGTCAAATAATCGAGTGGAAATCGAAGACAGATATGAAAAGATCGCTGACTTTCATCTCACTAATCTTGATGTTGATGACCGGGGTGCTGACTGGCTGTGGCCGCCGCGATCCCGAGTCGGCTGCAGAGCGGACGGTTTCGGTGACGGGAGTGGCGACGCTGGCCGTCCGGCCGGTTGCCGTCGATACAACCTTCGAAGCGGCCGGAGTGGTAAGAGCGAAGATCTCGACTGTAATTTCGTCGAAGGTGGTCGGAACGATTCTTGCAATGCGGGTCCGCGAGGGGGATCGGGTACGGACGGGCCAGCTGCTGGCTGAGCTCGAGAACCGGGAGGCGCGGGCACAGCTGGAAAAGGCACTCGCCGGTTTGCGGGAGGCGCAGGGTTCGAC
>JBEGMZ010000400.1:0-9181 GCA_041182745.1 Acidobacteriota bacterium | reverse complement strand
CGTCCTCCCAGAACCAGGGCTTCCGATAGCGAACTCCTGCCGGAGCATATTCATTAAGAACTTGCTCAAACTCTTCGTCGGATAAGTTTCTGAAATACAAAGCAGCGTAGATCTGCTCATCGCTGGCCCGACCAAGACTCGCCCTGATAGCCTCCTCTGAATTTGATTGCAGCACATATCGATTTTCTTGCATGGCCTTCCTTTGGCCCTCTGCACCGCCCTCACGCAGCCAGTCGAGCGCCTCGGGAGTATCCCACCAGCGCTCATCGTCGTACCCGTCCGCTGCCATAAACCTGGCGTACTCGGCGTTGGTGACCGGGAAGATCCCAATTCTGAACGGGTCGATCGCAACCTTGTGGCGGGGAAATTCGTGAATAGTAAATTTGTTCACCAGGTAAGCACCGATCGGATAGCGTCCGCCAGCGATCTCGACTGTTGGTGGGAGCAGGTAATCACCAACCTCGCTCTTTCCGGTGGTGAAGCGGGGATCGCCAATCAGTCCAAGCGCCTTCCCGGCGGCAATCCGCGCGCGCAGATCGGCCGTCATATCCTGTGTCCGATCGACGAGCCGTTCCCGGATGCGGTTCTTCAGTTCCGCCGAGACCCTGACCTCCGGAGATGTAGCGCAGCGGGCTGCCAGCGGCAGGTTCTGGTCCATCAGATCCCTGATAAAACTCTCCGGACTCTTAGCGATTGCCGCCGCCGTCAGAGCTGTCTCCTCCCATCCCGTCTGCCCAAGTTCGGGCAATGGTTCCGACTGTGCAATCTTCGCCAGCGTCTCCGCCAGCGAGGGCCTGACTTCGGTCGCCCGCCACGCCACACGCACCAGCGCCGGATCTGGGTTGGCAGCCAATAACCGTGCGGCAAAATATTCCTGCAGCAGTTGATGCTGATAGCGGTAGGTTGGTGTGTCTCCGACAATATCCTTGAGCAGCAGATTGAGGTCAACACCAGCCTTCAGCATCTCATCAGCCCGATCCGGCCCGATCAAGCGCTCGGCGGTTGGCTGATCGACCGTCACCTGCTTGTTAACTCCTCCAATCCCGCCCGTCGACTGCATGCCGTGGGCAAGTCGACTGAGGCTCGCCGCAAGCCCGCCTCCAGCTGGAAGCTGGAATGGGGAGTCCCAGAGATTCTGGCCAAACTTGAGCCGGTCATTCTCATCAAGCAGGTTGTTCCTCGTGAGCGACTGATTCTTCAGCTCCCGCTTCATGGCCTCACGGACGTAGGCGGTAAAGAGCGAAGCCCGGCCACCAGGGATCTCGCCATTGGCTTCGACCTGCTGGCAGAGCAGGCTCAGAAAGTATGGCGTGACATAGAATTTGTCAGTACCATTCCGGACAATCTCGTTCCAGACCGACTCGTGATTCACTGGGAGATTGACCCGCAAAAACTCCTGTACCTTATCGGGTGACAGCGGCTGGATCTCAATGTTCGGAACCCGCATATCCTGACGGCTCAGCGGCTGACTGTAGTCAAGGCTGCGGCAGGAGACAACCACCCGGTTGCCGGTTTTCAGCTCGTTGATAAATGAGTGCCACCTGTCGATCAACATCTGATATTGGTTCGGATTCTGGTGAGGCATCTCATTGAGTGCGTCGAGAAGCAGGAGCACGCGTCCATCATTGAGAAGCGTCGTCAGATCGAGCCCGGTCTGACCATACTTTCGGCTCCAGCGGCTGATCAGCCACTCCTCGGGTGAGTATTTTTCGGACTCATAATCACCAAGCGGGGCAAAAAATGGAAAGACGAGGTTTCCACTCCGGCCCCCCTCGCGGTAGTGGTCGATCTCAAGCCGCTTCAGCAGGGTGGTCTTGCCCGATCCCGGCGCACCGAGGAGCGCAAAGACCTTCTCGTTCGGGTTTCTGGTGAGCAGTGCCTGGAGGTCGTCATAGGCCTCCCGCTCATTGCCCTTCATCTTCTGCTCCCAGCGGAAATCAGCCTTCTCTCCCTTGTCGATCAGCATCGTCATCCGGACAAAACGCCGGTCGATCTGACTGGAGGTGTTCGCAATCTCCCGATTGAAGACCTCTTCAAACCGGCACTCGGGGGCGGTCGGTGAAAGCCGGATCGTCTCAATTATCCTTGCCATACTCCGCTCGAAAGCATCTTCCCGAATATCCATCGTCAGTGAGTCGTTAAGTCGGGCAAGGATGCGACCAAGGTTGTCGCTGAGATCCTTCAACCTTGTATGTCGACTTACAAGATGCAGTGGATCGATCTCCTGATCGTAGTTGACCTTAATCAGCTCCCTGATCCGTCGCTGTTCCTGATCGATCTTTGCTTTGAGCTTCAGGCTGTATTCGGGATCGAAGAGATCGGCATCGAGATAACAGGGTATAAACCTCCTTGATCCCGGATCCAGTTTGTCAAACCAGTAGGCCGTCATGCTCTCAAGCGCAACCCACGCCGACTCGAGGCTGCGGTTAGAGACGATCGAGAGGGTTACATCGGCCTTCCTGATCGAGTCCTCAATAAAGTGCTGAATTCCATCTCCGGAGGGCATCGACTCGCAATCGATGATGACATCGATTCCGCTCTTTCTCAGGGAGGATGTGATTCTGGCGGCGACCGCACTGTCCTCATGGTTGTAGGATACGAATACTTTTCTCACCTGGCTGCTCCTGAAGTTGCAATAATTGGCCGGGCAATAATTTAGTTCAGGTTGTCTGAGATGTACAAGGAGCCGCCGGGATTCCCTGCGACAATCATCTTGACCTCATTCGGGTCGATAATCGTGGGTGGAGGGCATCCCAGACTGGCGAGAGGGTTTGGAACCGCACATTGAGATCGAGGAGAGCCCCCCTCTTTCCAACGGATTGAGCCGTCGTTATACTCGGTGGCATGGCGGCTATTTTTGGTGAACAGCCTGTGATGTTGACGATTCGACGGTCGATGTATGCCGGACTGGCGCTAGTCTTTCTCCAGATAATGCTGGCGGCAACGGCGAGCGGTCAGAGTGAGAGCGGATCGACTATTCGTGTCGAGACCAACCTTGTGACGCTCAATATCGCTGTCAGCGACACCGGCTCCCCAGGGAAGATGGGCCGGACGATTCCGAGGCTGGAGGCTGGAAACTTTACCGTCTTTGAAGATGGAGCACGCCAGGAGATAACCGGCTTTTCAGCGGCGGAGGTTCCCTTCAACCTCGTGCTGTTGATCGATACGTCGGGAAGCACGCGCGAGGATCTTGATCTGATCCGAAACGGAGCCGGCCGGTTCCTCGATGCAATCCGCCCGAACGACCGACTGGCGATCGTCCAGTTCAGCCGCGAGGTGGAGCTGGTAAGTGACCTGACGGCAGATCGGACGAGGCTCGAAGAGGGGCTCAGACAACTCGAGCGCGGAACCGGAACATCGTTCTACGACGCAGTTCAGCTGACGATCAGGGAGGTCCTCGGAAAGGTCGATGGACGCAAGGTCATCGTAGCCCTGACTGACGGCGTCGACTCCTTTGGCCACCTGACGTGGGAGAAGATCCAGCCGGCGGTCGAGCAAGCCGGCGCAACAATCCACGTCCTGCGGCTCGACACCGAACTCTTTACCAGCGAGGGCATCCGTAAGGACTGCCAGCACCCGGTCCGCTTCGAATTCTCAACCAAGCAGCTGCGCAAATACTACGACGAATATGTGAAGCAGGGCCCGCGGTCGCTCTATGCCACACACTGCCGGCTGGGCGAGACTGAGCGGCTCGAGATCAACCGCCGGCTCTATCAGTCAGCCCGCCGGGAGCTCGAGCAATTGACCCGGCTGACCGGCGGAAGCCTCTTCGATGTCGCGCGGCTCTCCCAGCTTGAGGCGGCCTACCTGCAGATCGCCGACTCTCTCCGCAACGTCTACTCGATATCCTACTATCCGACCAACGACCGTCACGATGGTCGCTGGCGATCCGTGCGAGTCGAGGTACGGCAGAACTCCCGCCCCGGTCTGACCGCGACGACGCGGCCCGGCTACCGGGCCAGCCGCGAGTAGCCACCTACTTCTGTTTCGCGATGACAAGGGCAGCAAACTTCTTGTAGCTGGCTTCTGGTACGATCCCCTTTGTCACCAGTTCGTTCTTGGCCTTGTATGGCCGGCCCTTGATGATCTTGTCAGCGTAAGACTCACCAACCCCGGGCAGGGCGACCAGCTTTTCGCGTGCGCAGCTGTTGATGTCGAGCAGCTCGCTCTTTGGCGCTGTTCCCTGCCAGCGTGGAGAGGAGTGCGCCGGCGGAGTCGGCATGGTCATAAGGGTGAGTCCGGCAAGTAGTGTCAGGAGTATTAACCTGGCAGGCGTGTTGATCATATTTGTTCCTTTTGTTCCTTTTGTTCCTTTGCTGAAGGTGCCAGAGGGTGAGCAACCAGGGTGGTGCCGCCAGCCAGAACCTGATCGAAGAGGGCGAACCGCTCCTCTTCGACCATCGGCCCGGTAGTGGCAAAGATCTTCTGCAGGCGCGGGTCAGCACCGAGCGCCCGCCAGCGGATCTCGAAGTCAGCCAGCGACTCGAATTGGAAGAGTTCGAGGTACTCCTGGGCCTCGCCGACCAGCGATCGCCAGAGGCCAAGAAAGTTGAGGCCGTGCGCCCGGATCAGCGGCAGAGTCTCTTCGGCAAATACGCGCTCATACGCGGCGACGTGATGTGCCCGCAACCGATAGGTTACCCGAAGCAGCATGGTCAGGTCGCACTTCCTTCCTTCTCGATATACTTTTCAACCAGCTCAGCAAACGTGTCAATCTCGCGCACTGTGGTGTAGACATTTGGAGTGATGCGGATTCCACGGAACTCAGCGTGAACAATCGGGGTAGTTATGACCCGGTGGGTCTGTTCAAGGTAGATCGCAAGCTTGCCCAGGTCAACCCCCTCGATGTCGAAGAGGGCAAGTCCGCACGACTGACGCGGATCATAGCTGGTATGGATCCTGACCCGCGGATTGACCTCGAGCCGCTTCGCCCAGCGGTGGAAGAGATAGCGAAGCCGGGCAGCCTTTCGCTCCGCACCGATCCCTTCGTAAAAGTCGAGCGCCTCATTGATCGCGAGGGCATTGGCAGAGGGATGAGTGCCGATCTCTTCAAACTTGCGGATGTTGGCATCGTTCCGCTCCTCAGAGGCCATCAGCGCCCAGACCCGCGGGATCTTCTCCTTCCGCACATAGAGCATGCCGGTTCCAAAGGGCGCGGTCAGCCATTTGTGAAGACTGGTTCCGTAGTAGTCACAATCGAGATCGCCGTGTTTGAACGGAAAATGGGCATAAGCATGGGCGCCATCAACAATCGCCTCGATGCCACGCGATCGGGCGAGCTGACAGAGTTCTCTCACCGGGTAGATCTGTCCGCTCAGGTTGGTGATGTGGCAGAAGTGCATGACCCGCGTCCGTGGCGTGATGTGACGGGCAAAGATGTCAACTATCTCTTCCCGACTCTTGAGGTGGATCGGAATCGATATCTCACGCAGGACAATCCCCTCACGTCGCGCTCGCTGGCGCCAGGTTGTCAGCATGCGTGGATAGTCCTGATTGGTCGTCAGCACCTCATCGCCGGCCTTCAGATCGAGGCCAAGCTGGCAGTTCTCGAGCGATTCACTCGCGTTGCGGGTGATGGCAATCTCCTCCGGATCGCATCCGAAATTGCGGGCCAGCCGACGACGTACGCTGTCAATACCCGGATCGAGGATTCGCCACATCGAATAGGTTGGGGCGTGATTTGAGTATTCGAGGTAACGCCTCATCGCCTCCTGCACGATGCGTGGTGATGGCGAGACTCCGCCATTATTGAGGTTGATCAGCGTTCGATCGACGGTGAAGGCGCGCTGGATCTCGAGCCAGAAATCCTCGTCCCGCGCCGCCTCCTCCGGTGTCCGGTCGGCGACATAGCGCACGGCGTCGATCGCGTGTGCCAGCCCCTTCTCATTGAAACTGGCTGCGACCAGACCACCGGATATCCCGTGGGCGGCCCTGTTCAGAAACGATCTTCTCGTCACCATTGGTCGGACTCCTTTGCTCAACCACCATCCTCGAAAAGCTACTCTCCCAGCCAGCTCCGGCGCAACGCCCGTTGCGCTGGGGTAACTGACGGAAGATCGACAATCTTTCCACCAACAAGCTGCAGGCCGGCGTGCTTAAGAGCGGCGTTGTAGTCAAGCTCAACCGTACCATTGACGTACTTCGCAAAGAAGTTGTCAAAACTTTGACCGGCCGTCTTTGAGACTATCGCCGCCAGATCCTCGTTGGTATAGCCGCGGCCCTTGAGATGAAAATCACGGTAGAGGGTACGCATGACGTCATCAAGGCTCTTCTGGTCTCCGGTCGCTCCCCGAATCTCGAGATCGAGCAGGAGGCCAAGAATCTCTCCCTTGCCATAGTAGTTGACGGTGAACCGGCCGTAGCCCGAACCTCCACCGTAGGTCAGCCAGGTGACCGTGCTCGCGTCGGAGACAGAGACCCAGTTGCGGGCCTCATTGGACTGAAGCTGCCTGATATTGCCCTCCATCCCGCGCAGATACTCCTCAACGGTCGAGAGCCCGGCCCGACGACCGTGAAGATCACCGTAGTAACTGGTAATCCCTTCGGCGACCCAGAGTTCACGAATGTACTGCTCACGGCTGTAATCGTATGGCAGCAGCCCGGCCGGCCGGATCCGTTTCACATTCCAGGCGTGAAAATGTTCGTGTGAAGTGACGCCAACCAGACTCCGCGGATCGGACGGCATCGATCCAAGCATGACATTGGTCGAGTTTTCGTGTTCCAGCGCTCCACCACCCCTCCCTCCGACAACATAGAGTACCCAGTACTCGTCGTAAGGCAGCCCGCCAAACATCTTTCCCTGCGATTCAATGACCCGACTGACATACTGCTTCAGCCTTTCGGAGTTCTCCGTCGTCAGCAGACCCTTTTGATCGACGACGATCTGAATCGTCTTGCCGAGCGCAGTGGTCGTATACTGGTCGAAATCGCCCAGTACCGTTGGAGCGTCGACAAGCTGGTCGAAATCACGCGCGAGGTAGACGTGGCGCCCCGAACCGCGCTTCAAACCCGTCGCCACCCGCCAGTTATCCGGAATCTCGAAGGTCAGCGTGGCGGGTGTATCTGTGGTATGACCCGGAACGTAGAAGAAGAGATTCGTTCCAAGAAAGAACCCGCGCTGTGCGTTCAGTTCAGCACCGTTGACCGCCAGATTGTTCGCGTAGTAGTCATATTCGATCGTCAGTGAGCCCCGACCTTCCGTCTCGATCCGGTAGGTCTGCTTGTCGATCGCCCGCAGCGGCAGCCTTCGGCCATCAACGTGAGCGTGGAGCTTGACCAGGTTTGCCGCATAGGGGCGGATCGTGTACCACCCCGGTGTCCAGGATGGCAGCGCGATGTCAAGCGTCTTTCCCGTGAGGTTGGTCGCCTCGATCTTCACGTGGAAAAGATGGTTTGGAGCGTCAGCGATGCTCATTCGATAGTCGAGACGCGGACTGCCCACGGCCCCGACCGTCAGGAGCATCAGCAGCAACATCGCTGCAACGATCGAACTATGATAACCAGCGGTTCTTCTCTTCACTCTGTATCTCCGGAAAAATTACGCGTCGCTCGATCAGACCCACCGGCTGACCCTTGCCCGGCGTCCTCGATCACGGTACCGGCCGATGCCGGTTCAGCTCTCTATCGGCAACAGGTGTCGACATTTTCCGGCGATAGTACTATGGTCTTCCAGGATGAGCAAGATGAGTCCTCCTCCAACTTTGCAGTTCGAACCAATCCACGCGCGCTCGATCCTAACCGCGACCGGCGGATACCTGAAGGGTTGCACCCACTCTCTCAACCCCTATCAGGGCTGCGCGTTTGGCCGCGGCTCGTGCCCCTACTGCTATGTCAGAGCCATGCCGATCCAGAGATTTGCGAATCGTCCGTGGGGTGAATGGGTCAAGGCAAAGATCAATGCCCCGGAGCTGCTCTCGGCCGAACTGGCGTCACTGCAGCGTCGCGGCCACTTCGGACTGCTTCACATCTTTATGGGATCTTCGACCGATCCTTATCAGGGGATCGAATCACAGCTCAGGCTGACCCGCCGCCTTCTTTCAATCTTTGCGGAGAGTGGTGATTTCGGGATCCTCGTCATCCAGACCAGGTCACCACTTGTCGAACGTGACACTGACCTGCTGCGGGCTCTTGGCCCTCGCGCTATCGTCAGTCTGACGATTGAGACCAATCGCGAATCGGTGCGACGCCAGATCACGCCCACCTCCCCGTCAATTCAACGCCGACTGACAACCCTTGAACGGCTGACGGCCGCTGGTATCCGAACCCAGGCCGCGCTCAGCCCGCTTCTGCCCTGCGACCCTCCTCTCCTCGCTGAAATGATCGCTTCCCGCACCTCACGCGCCATCGTCGACACGCTCGTCCACGGTGATGGGGCTGGAGGTCGACGCAGCCGCTCCCTTGGACTTCCAGCCCTCCTGGCCGCAATCGACCAGCCTCAATGGCTCGATTCCGACCTTTATCTCGAACTGCTTCGCCTTCTTCGCGCCAGAATGGGCGATGACAATGTCGGATTTAGCACTGACGGTTTTAACTCAGTGTGAGGTCATCCTGATTTTTTTTAGTTAGAATTTTTCAATTATTGCCAATTTTTCCTTTTTTTTATACGATAACTTTCGATGGAGATAGTCCAAGTTACAGACTCGACTGGTAGAGTTGCCCATCGACCTGATACTGACAACAAGCAGCTGTCTTTGTCAGCTGGCATTCTTGGTGTTATCGATCTTGGTGTTACTGGTGAGGTTGTTTCGCTATCGGAGTTTCTTTGGTCTTCATCGACCCCTACTCACTAGCGTCAACGGTGATGCGCCGTCGGGAAGTAGCGGCTAGCGCGATCGATGATTAGAGAGCGGGATAACCAGTAACAAGGAAGCAGATTTGTTAGTTGATTTGTCACTCGTGACAACATGCATCAGCCGGAGACCGTTTCCGCAGCCAGCCAGCCTGCTTCAATCACCGCAGAGGATATACACATATGTCAGTTCGTCTGTACGTAGGTAACCTGCCGTTCAGTGTATCAGAGCAGGATCTTGAGGAGTTGTTCAGTCAGTCTGGACAGGTCGATTCGGCGAATGTCGTCACCGATCGTGACACCGGGCGTTCGCGGGGCTTCGGGTTTGTCGAGATGGAGTCGCAGGAGGCCGCTGACGCCGCGATCAGGGCGCTCAACGGCTATGAGCTGTCA
>JBEGMZ010000399.1:0-3909 GCA_041182745.1 Acidobacteriota bacterium | reverse complement strand
CGGCCATCCTTCTTTCGCTGCGGCGGGGATCGTTCGTCGCCCTCTCGATCTCGCTCTTGTTGCTGATCCTGGCCTGGGTCTTCAGGCGGGTCGATCTTGGACACCCACGAAGAGCGATCGTGCTCGGACTGATTCTGTTGGTCGGTGTGGTATCGGTCGGCGTGACCAATCGTCAGGTGGTTATCGATCGGCTTAAGGGTGCGGTCACCCTCAGCGGCGGTGAGGATGGTCTGATCTCGCGCGTTCGCGGCTGGTACACCGCCGTCGAGATAGTCAAGGCCCATCCGCTGATTGGCATTGGTAAAGGCGGTTATGCCAGCCTCTACGGCGATTACCGGGCGGCCTGGGTCAACCGGCCGGAGAATCGGACCGTCAGCGAAGCGGCGGGGCCGGAGGACGATGATCTGATCGGCTCTCCACTCGTCCACAATGAGCTTCTCGAAAACCAGGTCGAGCTTGGAGTCGTCGGGTCGATCCTTCTTCTTCTCCTCATCGCGCTGCTCATCCGCCGCCTCTGGAGCGCAATGCGTGGCACCGAAGGTCACATCGCGGCTGGTGCGCTTTTTGGGCTCATCGCCTTTGCCATCAGCTCAATGACGAGTGGGTTCTCTTTCCGCTACACGCCGGAAGTGATAGCCCTTGCGGTGCTGCTTGGGATTGGATTGACCCTTGGCGCCACGAAAGAAGAGGGTGCAGACCACCGGGTCGCGCTGCCTCGGTTCGTGCCGGCAGCGGTGGTGGTGGTGCTGTTGATTCTTTTCGCAGCCATAGCGTGGCGAAACGAGCGGGTCTTCCAGAGTCAGCAGCTGCAAGGCCGAAAGGCACTCGACACTCCGGAACTCGACTTTGCCTACTATGCCAGGAACGAGAATGGGAACGAGAGTCTCGTTCGACGCTATCGGCAGGTTCTTGAATACGATCCCCAGAACAGCGGCGCCCATCTCGGATATGCGCTGCTCCTCTACCAGCTCAAGCGAAACCAGGAAGCGCTTCCCCATGCCGAGTATGCCCGCCGCCACGGTTATGGTCGTCCGTTTGGGTACGTGCTTGAAGCCTTTATCCACGAGCAGCTGGGTGATCTGAATCAGTCGACCCGGATCCTTGAGAGCGCAGCAGCCGCCTATCCACAGTCATTCTTTGTCCGTGCCACGCTGGTCGAGTTTCTGCGACGCGGCAACCGGCTTGAAGAGATGCGAAAACACCAGACGGTTATGTATGAGCGGGATCAAAAAATGATGCAGAGCTGGGAGGTCTACCTTCGAAGCCACCCGGAGACTGCGGTCTCTGAGGCGACGGCGAAAGGTCTTCACCCGATGACATTCTTCACCAATCGGCTTGCGATCTCGCTAGTCGCAATGCGTGGCTTTCACTACCTTGGCAGATGATCCCGGCAGCGGGTGGGAGGAGCTGTTCGATGTTGAGAATTGGAACCGGTGAGGGGTCGGCTGGTAGGCTGGTGATCGGACTGTTTGCCTGCCTGGTGCTGGGAGGTGGATGTTCGTCCGAGAAACCACCCGGGCCGGTAGTGCAGGAGTTCACCTTGCGTGGACGAGTCGAATCGATTGATCTGGAGAAGAAGCGGGCCATCATTGCCCACGGGGATATCGACGGCTATATGAAGGCAATGACAATGCCGTTTGCGGTGCCGGACGAACAGCTGCTGAAACAGCTGCGGTCAGGGGATCAGATCGAGGGCCGCCTGGTCAGAGATACCCGCAGCAATCTGACGTGGCTCGAGAATATCCGCCGGGTGGAGGCGTCGGCCCCGGCTACCCCTGTCCGCTGAGAGTATCGCCAAGGTACTTCTCAAACCGGGCGGCGAGATGAGGCCAGTTGTAGGTGCTTTCAACCAGCGCGCGACCAGCGTCAACCCGACGGGCCACTTCGCGCGGATCAGCAAGAGCCCCGGCAATCACCGCCGCGAAGTCGGCCGCCGAATCGGCGAACCAGACCCAACCGGCTCCGATCCGATGGACTTCAGTCGTGGTGGTGCTCACCACCGGTCGCCGTAGTGCCGCATATTCAAAGAGCTTGAGCGGACAGGATCCATCAGAGACCGGTGTCTGCTCAAAGGGCAGCAGACAGACATCCATCCGGACAACCAGGCGCATCGCTTCCTGGTAAGCCTTCGGGCCAGTGAGCACGACATTCCGTAATTGGCGCTGCTCGACGAGTGATCTCAGCTCTGCGAGGCGACGCCCCCCTCCGACTATCAGAAAATCGCAGTAGTCCAGCCGGGCGGCAACATCAACCATCAGGTCAAGGTTGACCCAGTATTCAAGCGCTCCAACGAAGCCGACGACCGGCCTTGATCGCCGTGGCTCATTCTCGATCGCCCGCTGCTCGGTCGAGGCGATTTGATCGAGTTCTTCAAGATCAGCACCGTTTGGCAGCAACAGAACGGGTCGATCAATCTGTGCGGCAAGCACATTCGACGCCACCGTAACGGTCTCTGCCCTTCTGACCATATGCCGCTGAACCACGGAAGCGGCAAAGCCGCCTCCGCACCTGAAGAGCAGTCGATCCTCGCCCTCCATCATCGCGACCAGGTCGTCAGCCAGATCAAAGTGAACCCGACAATCGGCCAGCTCGAGAAGCAGGAGCTGGGGGAGGTTGTAGAGGAAGAGCAGGTCGACCTTCTCCTGCCTGATCACACTTCGCAGCTGAGGAATTGACGAGATGGAGATAAGCCCCTTCTTGAGAAGCTTGGTTCGTGGGATGTCCTGCTCCCAGAACCGACGGAGAAGCGAAGGTGCAAACAGCTCGCTTATCACCATTCCTGCTGGGAGTTCACGGGAATCGTCGATATCGCGTGAGCTGATGTCAGGGAGTGCCATCGGAGGGGCAGTAAGAATCATTACCTCGTGTCCGCGCCGGCAAAGGTGGGTCAGCAGCTGGTGATAACGGCTCCGATTGGCGGTGCGCCATCGTGACATATAGGGAAAAAGAATTTTCATGGCGGGTGATGAGTGACAGAGTTGACATCCGCGTTGCTCCGGGTGTCCACCCGGCGGGGCGCGGGGAGACGCACCGGAGATCGCTCCCGGCTGAAATCGATCGGTTACGCCGGACCGAGGCGACAGCATAACGCATCTGAGCCGAAATTTACACGCCACTACCCTTCTGCCTCTTTCAATCTGCGACCACAGTGTTGTAGACAGCCCGGGAAGACGTAAGTATCAAGACACACGCATCAAAAAGATATAATCGCTTCTGATGCCAGTCGGATGAGATTTGACAAAGTGGCCGGCTTGTGGAGAATCAAGAATTAGTAACTCCTGATTGTTCCACTCACCAGTAATCGTTGGGACTCCTTCCGGGAGGCCGCGTTGTGCAGCGACGGACGCGCTGGCGAACAGACCGGCGATTCGGTCCTGGCGGGTTTGTAGTATGGCAAGCCGATTGGGAGTACACAAGGAGATGCACCCATGAGAAAGTTCCTCTTACCTCGATCACTCCTGCTCTTATCCCTTGCTCTTCTGTCACCGGGGACTGTGTCGGCAAGCACCGTAATCATTCCAAGCGACGAGGAGATGGTCATCGGATCTCGCGCGATCATCCGTGGAACGGTGATCTCGTCTCTCAGCAGCTATGACCCACGGTACAGATCAGTCTTCACCTACACTATCCTGCGACTGACAAAGACCTTCAAAGGTGACGTCACACCAGATGCCGCCGGGGAGATCGTGATCAAGGAGCCGGGAGGGATTGCCGGCAACATCGGATCGGAGATCTTCGGGATTCCCCAGTTCAAGCCGGGTGAGGATGTCCTTCTCTATCTTGACACATGGCCGGATGGAAGCCTCCGCGTCTACCAGTGGTTTCTGGGCAAGTACATGATCACCGTCAATCCACTGACGGGGCGTGAGCTGATATCGCGTGAGTCGGCCGATCCGCGGGTTGTGATCC
>JBEGMZ010000398.1:0-4893 GCA_041182745.1 Acidobacteriota bacterium | reverse complement strand
GCGTTCAGCTTCGCCAGATAGATCGGATGGCGTGGGTCGGCCATCAGATCACGGAAGACCTGATCAGTTCGTCGGCTGATCGCGGCCGCCGTCAGGGGACGGGTCAGCGGGTAGAAGGTGACGATGTCGAGTGCCGGTTCGAGCAGCAGCTGAAGCTCAGCCGACTCGCGGATCAGTTCCGCCCAGCGGCGTCCCGCCTCCCGCGTTCGACGCAGAACCAGACCGAGCCCATCAGCGGCGAGCGGAAAACAGCGCAGTGTTGCCCAGAGCGCAGCGGCCGCCGCGCCGGCGCGTGAACACTCAAGACTGATCTCTCCAAGATGCAGATCTTCGGAGGTGAAATATGTATAAGGTGAGTCGTGTTTGTAAAGGGCACCCACGCCCGGATCGCGAAAGATGACCGATCCGCACCCATAGGGCTGGAGACCGTGCTTGTGCGGATCAACGACGATGCTGTCACACTGAGCGATTGCCCTGAATGACGCCGCATCGACCGGATCGAGCAGCCCGACCTCATCCGCCAGCAGGCGGAAGAAACCACCATAGGCGGCATCGACGTGGATTCGAAAATCGAACTCACGGCGCAACTCAAGGATGGCTTCGAGCGAATCGACGGCGCCAACCCCGGTCGTTCCGAGAGTCGCCACCACCGTCCCAATCCGTCCCTGACGGAGCCTTGCCCGCAGCTGGTCGAGATCGATGCGGCCGCTTCGGTCGGCGGCGATCTCAATCCCCTCCACGCCAAGCACCTCGCACATCCGGCGATGGGTGTAATGGGCTTCACGCGAGAAGGCGATTGCACGTCCTGGCGCCAGCTCGCGTGCGACCCAGAGCGCTTCGAGGTTGGCGATCGTCCCACTCGAAGTCAGATGGCCAAGCGGGGTGTCAAACCCGAAGAGACGGGCCAGATCGGCCACTACCTCCTTCTCGAGAGCACCGGTCGCCGGCCCCCCATCCAGAGCGTGGTTGTTCGGATTGATCTGCTGAGTCAAAAAATAGGCGAGGGTCGCCACCGGATGCGGGGGCTTGATCATCTGACCGGCGTAACCCGGATGGTGGAACGGGTAGTTGTCACGGAGCCGGTCGAGCAGTTCATCGAGCACCTCTTGAACGCGCCCGGCCGGGATTGCGAGCGTAGGATCAACCGCCGACGGATGCCAGCGCCCCTCCCATTCAGCCATCTTTTCAAGGCTCTCAGCGAGGACTCGGGACAGGTTCATCACCACTTCCGCTCCCTCTCTTCCTGCATCGATCGGATGAGCCTCGCGGCAAAGAACTCAACCAGCGGCTGGGTCAGCATTCCGAAAGCTGCCTCCAGCGCCTGGCGGTGACCACTTCGCTCCTCCTCCCCGCCGAGAACCAGCAGCGGGTATCCACTGCGTCGGGTGTAGAAGCTGGCGGCGACGAGCGCCGTCGCCTCATTCTGATCGGCAAATGGGGAGAGGTCGAGCAGCCGCAGATAGACCAGCGTTGCCTGCTCAACCGGGTGAAGTTCGGCAAAGCTCCCGGTTTCAAACCAGTCGAAGGCCAGATCGAGCAGGCGCGGCAACATTGGAGCCGGGGCCGGATCATGGAGTGCGGCAAGAAGGGGCGGCGGACCAGCGCGGAAGAGTGGGGCGTCGGCGGCCCGCAGCGCCTGGTTGATCTCGGCGAGCCGCTCCCGATCAAGGCGCGGCTCAGGTCCGGCGGCCCAGTCGGTGACGAGCGCGTGCGCCCGGGCAAGCAGGGCGGTCTCTTGTGCCAGGGCCGGATCGACCACTCCCTCTCCCGTACCTCCACCACTCTCCAGCCATGCCTGGTGCAGCTCCCTCTCCCGGGCCAGCCGCGCCGTCCACTCGCCCGATGATTTCAGACTGTCGTTGAAGACCGGAAGCTCCATCTGGTAACACTCCTCATTTCGGTTGAGACTTATCTGCCGCGACCTGCTCTGTTGCGACTTTGGGTGCCTGGAGTTGAATGTTTGTCAGAACCACAGGGTCGAACGTATAATGCCCACTTGAACTCCAAATCGGAACAGGCAACACTGGAATCCGGGCCGCTGGAGTAGCCACCAATGAGTGACCTGTTCCAACGTTGCCTGTTCTGATGCTGGCCTTTTCTATGATTCAGGCTCTCACTATGGTGGCTGTTTCTATTTGGATATGCAAGTGACAAATTGGATATGCAAGTGACAAAACCAACTTGCCGCTACGACGCCGTGATCTTCGATCTCGACGGAACCCTTGCCGACACTTTCCCGACGGTGATCCGCATCTTTAACCGCATCGTACAGGAAAGAACCGGTCGTCAATGGACCCTCGAGGAGCTGCTCCCCCTGTTCGGTCCGCCTGAAACGGAGATTCTGCGCCGTCTCTTTCCCGAGGAAGAGGTTCACCGTCAACTGATCGACGATTTTTTCCGATTGAGCAGTGAGGATGGGGCTGAGATCCGGCCCTTTCCCGGAATCGAACCGCTGGTCTCCCGGCTTGGTCGATCAGGAGTGAGGCTTGGAGTCTACAGTGGAGCCAGCACCCGCTCGGCACAGATCAGGGTCGGACACGCCGGACTGCTCGACCACTTTACGACCGTCCTCGGCGGAGATGGGGTGGAAAGGTACAAGCCCCACCCAGAAGGCCTGCTCAAACTTCTTGACCAGTTTGGTGTCGAGGCCGAATCGGCGATCTTCATCGGGGATATGGTCGCTGATGTTCTGGCCGGTCAACGCGCCGGCATGAAGACCGCCGCGGTCACCTGGGGGGCGGGGACGAAGGATGCACTGCGGGCCGCCAGTCCCGATTTCCTGGTCGAAGAGGTTGCGGTCTTCGACACTATCCTCTTTGAGCATCTTTAAGTTTCAGCATCTTTGAGCACGTCTTTGATCAGTGACACTAATTCGAGCACAAGTAATCATAAGATCTGATCGAACCCAAATGGAGACCATCAGCAATGAGCCAGACTGGATTGAATCTTAACGGAATATTTGCCGCGCTGCCGACCCCGTTCAATCAGGAGGGTGAGATTGATCACGAGAACCTGCGGCACAACCTCGCGGTATGGAATCAGAGCGACCTTCACGGCTATCTGGCCCTCGGATCGACCGGTGAGTTCCCTCACCTGACGGTGGCTGAAAAGCTCGGCGTGATGGAGACGATGCGGGATGCGACCCCGCCGGAGAAGATGCTGCTTGTCGGCACCGGAGAGCTCTCAACCCGCCAGACTCTCGAGATGTGCCGGCGGGCCCACGACTATGGCGTCGATGCGGCGGTGGTCATCACTCCCTTCTACTACAAGAAGATTCTGCACGACGAACAGCATGAGGCGCATTTTCTGCGAATTGCCGAAGGCTCGCCAATTCCGATCGTCATCTACCTGATGCCGCAATTTGCGGGGGTCTACCTGCTGCCGGAGACAGTGGCACGGCTGGCCGAGCATCCGAACATCATCGGTATCAAGGAGAGTTCAGGTGATCTGCCACAATTGAAGGATCTCTTCCGTGAGCTGAAGGCGCCCGATTTCGACGTGCTGCTCGGTTCGGCCAACATCCTGACCGAGGGGTTCGAGGCCGGAGCGTCAGGGGCAATTCTGGCCGTGGCCAGTCTCGCACCGAATGCCTGTGTCGCCGTCGAGCATGCCTGGCGACACGGGAACTTCGAGCGGGCCGAGACCCTGCAGCGGCAGCTTGCGACGCTTGCCCGTGAGACGGCGGGGGGCGGTGTCGGCCGCCTCAAGGCCGCTCTCGACCGGGCAGGACTCTACGGCTTTCTTCCCCGCTCCCCGCTCCCGGTGCCGACGGCAGAGGAGCTGGCCGGGATCGAGACTGCCATCAGCGAGAGCGGACTCTTCGCCCGGAGCGAAGACGGTTCGCTCTGGATCGAGACCGAGAACCGCTACACCATCCAGCACGTCAACGAGGAAACCCGCCACAATGACTGACCAAAGTATCAGTTTTCGGGATATACCGCGCACAAGTCGCCTCTTCAGAGACTATCTTTACGATTTCGAACAGGTCAGTGAGTTCTATGACGCCGGAGGAACCAGTTTTGAAGCGCTCGTCGCCCATGCGGCGAGGATCGCGCCGCAGGAGTCACCGCGGACGAGGGTGACGGCGATTCTTCGCGAACAGAACCTGCGGGTTGGCGCAACGGCCGCCACCCTCTCGAACATCGACCGGCTGGCACAGAGCGGCTCGGTGGCGGTCGTCACCGGGCAGCAGGCCGGTCTCTTTACCGGCCCTCTCTACACGATCCTCAAGGCCCTCACTGCGGTCAGGCTCGCCCGGCAGCTCGAAGAGCGCGGAATCAACGCCGTACCGGTCTTCTGGATCGCAGCTGAAGATCACGACTTTGACGAGGTGAACCATACCGAGCTGATCGACCGCGAGGGAGCCCTGCGACGAATCGACTACCCCGCAACTCCGGGGACTGAAGGGCAGCCGGTTGGCAGCATCACCATCGGCGCGTCGATGGAGGAGAAGATCACCCAGCTCGCCGCACTCCTTCCGGAGTCGGAGTTCACCCCGCCGCTCATCGAGAGCCTGGCGGTGAGCTACCGTCCCGGTACCGGTTTCGCCGAGGCCTTCGCGCGGATGATGACACGGTTGATCGGCCACTATGGAATCGTGCTGATCGATCCACTCGACGAGGGGCTCAAGGAGATCGCCGGGCCGATCTACAGCCGGGCCCTGACCCGGCTTCCGGACTTTGCGGCCAACCTTGTCCGGCAGAGCGCCGCGCTTGAACTGGCCGGTTATCACGCCCAGGTTCATACCGGACCCGAGGTCGTGCCGCTCTTCGTCCTTGAGGAGGGAAGACGCCGGGCGTTGATTCTCGGGGATGACGGGCGGGTCCGGCTCAAAGCCGGGAGCCGGAGCTTCGATTATGGGACCATCTCCGCCCAGGTCGAGGAGAATCCTGG
>JBEGMZ010000397.1:0-3526 GCA_041182745.1 Acidobacteriota bacterium | reverse complement strand
CTACCAGCTCCATTTCAACGCCGGCTCAAAACCGGAACAGAACACCGCCGAGGAGTTTATTGCCAATCTTGACGAGAAGAACGACCGCGGCCATATGATCCGCGTTCAGGTCGACCTCGCCCAGCGCGAGTTCTCGGTAATCAACGATCGAACCGGCGTTACTCAGACCTACCCGATAAAATGACTGTGCTAAGACTGCTCCAGCTTGGGAACCGCGATTGGAATCATCACCCCTTCGCCGCTGGCGATGGCTAGTGCATTCTCAGTAGCAACAAGGGCGGCCGGAGCGGCCTCGCGTGGCTTCATCTCACCACTGACAATCGCTCCGCCGCTCTCTTTTGAAAAGACAAGCCGGCCGATCTCCGGCAGGTAGTGGACGTGGAGCAGATCTCCGAAGGCGACCTGGCCGGTCGCAATCAGGTTCGATAACGGGTAGATCAGGAAGCGCTCGATCGCACGCTTGAGATGGCGAGCACCATATTTGAAGTCAATCCCCTCGTCAAGCAGAAACTGTTTCGCCTCATCCGTACACTTGAAGATAAACTTCTCCCCGGTTCCACGAGTGATCCGATCCTGGACCGCCCGGAGTTCAATATCAAGAATCTGACGCAGGTGTTCGTCGCGCAGGCTGCGGAAGACGACAACCTTGTCGATCCGGTTCATAAACTCGGGAGAGAACTTGCGCCGGGCCGCTTCAACTGCGGTCCGATAGATCTTCTGATCAACTTCCGTGTCGACCACCCCACCCTTAGGCGCAAACCCGATACCACCCGAGATCAGTTCACTCATCTCACGCGCCCCCAGATTGGAGGTCATAATGACGATCGAACTGGAGAAATCGACCCGCCGGTTGTCTCCGAGCGTGAGCGTCGCCTTGTCGAGAATCCCGAGGAGAAGCTGCCAGAGAGCGTCACTGGCCTTCTCGATCTCGTCGAACAGGATCAGCGAGAGTCTGGTGGTATCGGTGTGAGAACGGTCGATATTCTCCTGCGTCAGCATCGGGGATGTTTCGCGGTGGCCAAGATATCCGGGCGGTGACCCGATCAGTTTGGCAATCTCGTGGGAGTGCTGGAATTCCGCACAGTCGATCTTGGTGATGAGGTTGGAGTCGCGGAAGAGAACCTCGGCCGCTGCCTCGACAACCCGGGTCTTTCCGGATCCGGTTGGACCCAGAAAGAGCATCGTCCCAATCGGCCTCCCCGGGTGGGCCAAACCGGCAAGGTGGATCTGATAGAGGCCGGTAATGCGGCGCACGGCGCGATCCTGTCCAACAATAAGATCTGTCAGACGATCCTCGAAATCCTGGGCCCGGGGACTCTTCAGATCAGGATTCAGATAAACTCCACCCTGCGTCGGCTCTTGTCTGCTGTTCGACATTCAAATCTCCTCGGTTCATCCCTGCCTGTGGCGTCGGCATCGTGACCGGATGAGCTGGCCGATCGCACTTCGCGAATCGATCCTCAACGCCCGGCTTCTGAGACTGCAACCAAAACGTGCCTTCATCATACTCAAACTGCTGGTGGCTTTCAATAATCGGACCATCAGGTCCAATGGCTGATACCAGGGCAATCGCATTATGATTCGAGAGAGCCTTTCAACTATTGATCGCCCCCGAGGCCACGCGGCAGCGAAGCTGGCTGGCAGGAAAATGCGATTGCCCGGTGGCCGATACGAAAAAAGGCTGCCGGCTCTGGACTTAACTCAAACGGCCTGACTAAGATGTAGTTGTCCGGCGATATCAACATTCCGCCAACATTCCGGAGGAGGGACAGTAGCTCAACACCTATGCTGATACCATCGATCAGGAGGCTGGTCACCGACGACCTTGGGATCGACCTTGGCACATCACGCACCAGAGTCTGCGCACGCGGACGCGGCGTGGTCGTCAACGAGCCGACCCTGCTCGCCCTTGATCTGCCATCGCGGGAGGTTGTGGCGGTCGGACTTGAGGCCCTTGAGCTGGAAGGCCGGGCGTCGGAGGAGATCCAGATCATCAGCCCGCTGCAGGACGGCGCCGTCGCTGATTCCGACCTCGCTGGAAAGCTGCTCGAATCCTATATTCGCAAAGCGCGTGACGGAAGATCCAGGATCTCGCGGCGCGTGATGATCGCCGTCCCCTCCGACGCGACCGACATCGAACACTACGCGCTCCGCTATGCCGCGCAGGGAGCCGGGGTGAGCAGCCTCCACTTCGTCAATAAGGGATATGTCGCCATCATCGGCGCCGGAGTTCCGCTCGATGATCAGCACGCCAACCTTCTGGTCGATATTGGCGCGGGAACGACGACCATCTCCGCGATGGTTCACAACCATCTGATCTTCAGCCGGACTTTTCGAACCGGTGGTAATGATCTCGATGAGGCGCTGGTTGAGATGATAAAACAGAACCACGGCATCCTGGTTGGACCGCGAACAGCGGAGCGAGTCAAGATTGAGCTCGGATGTGCGCTGGCACTCGACCAGGAGACGACGACTAATGTCAGGGGACGCAGCGTCGCCAGTGGCGTTCCAGCACTCGCCTTCGTCAATAGTATCGAGATCCACGAGGCGATCGAACCGATCGTCAGAAGAGTTGTCCGGCACGTCCAGGACTCACTCGAGTCTCTGCCTCCCGAGGCCTCCGGCGACATCTATGACCGCGGACTGATCCTTGCCGGGGGAACCTCACTGCTTGCCGGAATCGACGAACGACTGACCAGGGAGACCCGTCTGTCGACAAGGCTGATCGAGACCCCCCAGCGGGCGGTGATTCGCGGACTCGGCCTGCTCTTTGATCACCCGACCCTGCTCCGAAAAGCCCTGCTCCGCACCGAGAACTGATCAGGACTTACGCAAAACGCCATTAATATGGCCAGTTCATTGAAAAAGCGTCAGAGTTTTGGTCATAAAACCCAATGTGACTCGGCTAGAATATTGCCAATATTTGCTGGTCAGTCAGATCAACTATACGCTGACGAACTTTGCCGACCGTACTGAAAAGTTCTCGCCCGATGAGGTTCCCCTGCTTTTGCAGACACCTGACTTGGCGCGACATTCTAAAAAAGCGACGGCCTTCTTCGCGAAGGAGAGCGAGTGAGTTTCCTGTGCGGATTCCACTGATTGTGAACGCTGATTCCGGGCATCGTGAACACACTACCCTCTTTCATTTCTGTCATGCTTGCGTTTTGGGTATATCCGAACAGTCCCTGGTGGAACATCGTGACGAGTATCACTGATGGCTGGAGGCTCGCCGCCTTTGCAATTGCCGCAATCATGACCATTATTCTGATGGTTCGGAAGCGATCAATTCCATCATCGGTTTGGATTGTCATTTCACTGTGAGCGATCTTGTAAAGCTGAGTAAATTTTGACACCGCCCGAAATCAATTCCGGAAACAGGGCTGACCCTTTACGCGACAGCCTCAGGTCCCGTCTTATCGACAAAACGGTTAACGAAAGATACCTTTCGTTAGGCGATTTGAACCAATGATCTCCTGCTTCCTAAGCTACCTGATCTCCGGCAGCCCAAGCTCCCGCAGAAATGAAT
>JBEGMZ010000396.1:0-4615 GCA_041182745.1 Acidobacteriota bacterium | reverse complement strand
CCTCCCGCCGGCTCTCCCAGGCTTCACGACCGCGGCGGTAGAGCGTCCGGATCGCCGCCGGCTTCTCGGCGAGTGAGGCCTCCACCCCGGTTCTGATCCGCTCAAGCAGCGTCGGGACATTGAGGAAGTAGTTGGGCTCCGCCGCTTTCAGCTCATCCGCCAGTCGGTTCAGATCCATCGAGAGCGAGAGCCGGCTGTTTCGTGAGAGCGCCGTCAGGAGCAGGATCCACGATCCGGCAAAACAGAATGGCAGGTAGTGGAAGATCTGATCCGCAGTCGTCTTCGTCTGCCCCTCCATCAACTGATCGAGCCGCCCGCTGGTGCAGGGAACCATATGGTCCAGATTTCCCGCATTGAGCATCACCCCTTTTGGCTCCCCGGAGGTGCCAGAGGTATAGATGATCGTCACCAGCGACTCCGATCCACGGGGCACGGGAGCGGATTCGACCCCAACACCTGCCGGAAGCGGCATAAAGATCTCATCGAAGAGGCGCCGCCCTGCTCCTTCATCCCAGGCGGTACCAAGGCCATCGCGCAGCTTCTCATCACCGCAGCAGACCATCCTCGCACCGCAGTCACGCAGCATGCGGGCCAGTTCCGCCGGATCCTGGCGCGCGTAAAGGGGGACCACGACCACCCCCTCCGCCATCAACGCGAGATCCATTGCCACCCAGCGAATGCTGTTCGCCGCCAGTAGTCCACACCGGTCACCCGGTCGCAGCCCGGAAGCGCGAATGCCCTCCCGCGCCTGTGTCGTCAGCCGCAACAACTCACCGGCGGTTACACTCACCGCACCATCGGCCTGCATCTCACGCAGGACCTCTCTTGCCGGTGCTGCCATCAGCTGACTGAATATCTTTTCGAGAAAGTTCATATTGAGTCGATAAAAGCCAGATTGAGTTGACAAGATTCAGTTCGGCCGGCGCTTACTCTCCACCGTATCTCTCCAGCAGATTCCGTAGACCCGCATCGAGCGGTGGCAGATATGCCTCCCAATGGTGGACTCCCTGCCGAACCGGGAACTCCGGATAGTGGCGCTGAACGTGCTCCTCAAAGTAGATCCCCATTCGTGCCATCGTCTTCAAATTGCGCGCCACAGTCCGTCCAACGCCATCCCGAATCCGCTCCTGCTCAGCCAGCAGCTTTTCAAGGACTACCCCCAGCTTCTCCCCCAAATCCGGATCGTCGACAGTCAGAAGCAGATCGTTGTGACCGCGTTCGTTCATCAGGTTTCGAATCCGCTCGTCCATTGTCACCCCCGCCGAGGCGACCATGCCTGGCATGCAGGTCACTATTCCGTGATAACGCGAGGAGACCATCAGGTGGCACGATCGAAGAATGCTCACCATCTGGTACATGTCGTACTCGTCGGAACAGAAGATGGGTACTGGTCCGAGGCGGGCCGCCATCCGCTCACAGGCCCGCCGGTCAAGCATCTCCATCGCTGCCAGTACCACAAAGACCCCCCGCTCCTTGCGGAAGCGGTCGACGGCCTGTGCCAACGAATCGATATAAAAATTGTAAGCCCGTTCGACCTCGCGACCCGAGTTGTGAAAATAGACGGAACGGTAATGGCTCTCCCTGCCCGCCCCAGTCAGGGCGTAGGCGAGGTATTTTGTCACCGCTGCCTTGACTGGCCACCAGAAGGGGTTGATCGGACAGACCACGAGTACTGGCTGTCGCCCATCCCACCCGGCTCGCCGCAGCTCCGCTTCGCCATAGGCCGCCGGCAGCGGCTCGAAGGTCCAGGCCGTGTCAGTTCCCAATTCAGTCACCACCCCCAGCTTTCCAAGCACCTCCTGCGATTCAGGGTTCCTTGTAATGACCAGTGATTTGGAGCAGTACCGTGCCACCATCCAGGCTACCATCGCGTCCATCTGGCCGGCCTCGGCGCCATAGCCGACCGAAAGCCGGTTCATTGCTGCTGCAATTCCCAGCGAACCGACCATCATCGTGGTCAGCGCGTTGGCGAACTTGCTTTTGAACATTGAGCCCTCACAGGCTACCACTCCGTCAAACCTGGGTATCTCCCGCCAGAGCATGGGCGGAAAGATATCTGGTAGCCGCACCTGCGCGACACCCTTGAAGTAGCCCTTCGTCAGGTCAAAGTTCTGGCTCAGCACGCTGAGCTCACACTGTTCCGGCCCGAGCACGTGACGGATCTGCCGCAGCATCTCTTCAACCCGGACGTCCGCCCCCGTGTTACGGGTTCCATTGTAGCCGGTGAAGAGCAGTTTCAGCCGCTGACCTGGCTGCCACCGATCTCCGCCGCCGAGCATCCACTTCAACTTCGCGGCCTCGGTCAGCCCGCTGACCCATGACTGAAGCAGGATGTCCATGCTCATGATTGACCTCCATTCTTTGCTCCCGGCCACTCGTGGTATGGGTAGTTGAAGTCGTGCTCACGGCTGAACTGCAGCAATGGATAACTGTATTCGGAGAAGGGAACGGGCTGCCGTCCGGTCTCGGTTGTGATATTGGAATTATCGAAGACGGTATTGAAGGTGATGTATGGCAGGAAGACCTTGAGCAGCGTTGCACCGGAAGAGAGCGGTGTCCCGCGCAGGTTGTCGGCAATCCAGTTGTTGACGATCCGGAATGGGGATTCGAGCGCCGGGATGAAGACCGGTGGCGGCGCGTTCCGGGCCTTCGCGAGGGCATTGGTCAACTCACGAAAGGTCTGTGAGCTTTGGCCGGAGGAGAGGTGGTAGATCTCATGCTCCGGATTCTCCTTCTGATGAATCGTGACCAGTGACTCGGCAACAAAGTCGACATTGACGATGTCGATCCGATCCGTCGGTCGAAATGGGAGTACCGGCAGGCCAGCGAGGAAGACGAAAGACCTGACCATATCAAACTGAGTCGTCGCGGCGTGGCGGCTGTCTCCAAGAATGATACTTGGTCGGAAGACCGTGTGACGAACATCCGGCAGGAGCTCGCTCACCATGTGCTCACAGAACTTTTTGGTCCGCGCGTATGGATCGTAATCCGACCGGTTCCAGTCAAGCGCCGTCTCCTCTTTGACCACCTCGCTGAAACGTTGCCCGGCAATCGCCACGGTGCTGACGTCACTGAACCTGCGCAGCCCGTGTCGGTCCCGCGCTGCCTGCGCCAGTTTGATCACCTCGAGCGTCCCCCGCAGGTTGACGTTCAGGCAGGTCTTCTCGCTCTTGCGATTGAGCGAGGCGGCGCAGTGGATAACCGAGTCGGTCGTCTCCACCAGGGCCCGGTATTCATCATCCGGCAGTCCAAACCGTGAATCGGTCAGATCCCCGCGGAAGATCCGGATGCGTGAGCGGAGGTGGTCAAGAAATCGGGGAAAGTCAAGGTGCATCTGCATCGACTTCCAGAGCCGCTCCTCAGCCCCGGTCACACTTCCGGCCCGAACCAGCAGATTGAGCCGGTCACCGTGCCCCTCAAGCAGCAGCGAGGCGACGTGCGCACCAAGATAGCCTGTTGCTCCGGTCAGAAAGATTGCCATATTCTACCGCCTGCCTGTTGATCACTTCGCGTCGCGCGTTCGCATCAACGCGGCCAGTGCCAGCGATGTCATTCCACCAGCCCCGATCGCCCCGATCGATGACATCAACATGTAAGTGTTAAGATTGAAGTGCTGCCGGGCCTGATCGGGGGACAGCTTCCCGGCCGCGACGGAGTGGCGGATCATCTCCTCGAAGAATCGCGGGTTGATCCAGCGGCTGAAACTGTACTGGACCACCGGTGCAAGAATCGCGACGATCACGCTCACCCCGATCCCGCAGAGGAGGGCTTCGGCAAAGCTGATGCGCTCTCCCTGCTGCCGCTTCTTCTCCCGCACCGCCAGGTACATTATCAAGACCGCTGGAAAGAAGAATAGATTGGTCAGCACTGCCTGTCTCGCAATGTAACGGTCGTGAAGACCGAGCTGGTACTCTCCCGTTACCCAGATAAGGCTCGCCAATGAAAAGACCAGGCCCCACTTAATTTCGAGGTTCATGGACTCAATCTCCCGGCGCCACGGAGGAACGTGTCATTGCCTCCGACTCACCGCCCCTGTCGGCCCGCGCCCGAGCCGACTTGTTCTCAACCGACCGACCTTCGATCAACGGGTAGGACCATTTCCGGAGGGCCGGAATGTGGACATTGATCCAGTACTCCCACCAGTCGAGGTAGCTCGAGTCATAGCCGAAGACTTCAACCTCCTCTGGTGGCAGGAGCGCGGAGAGAATGCCGACATTGTACGCCTCAAAGACGTACTCATTGTGAAGGATGAAAGGCTCGTACAGTTCGATGATCTTCATCACCCGCTCAAGCCCCCGCTCCACACGCACCAGCGAGGAACTCATCGCCGGGAGCGGTGAAACGATTCGCTGCAGCGCCTGTATCAGCTGCTTTTGCCGCGGGGCCGAAAGATTCTGGTAACGCTCCTTGGAGACTGGAATGGTATCAAAGTAGGCCAGCAGCCGCTGGTTCAGCTCGTCCTGCGCCCGATAGTACTTGCGGTGGGCAAGCCCGGTCAGCTCGATTGTCCGCCGCATGTTGCAGGGATTGGCTCCGGAGGTTGCCAGCTGGTAGATCGGCTCGTGGCATCGTCTCATCAGGGCGCTACCAATCAGCACCATCCCACGCACTACCA
>JBEGMZ010000395.1:0-4097 GCA_041182745.1 Acidobacteriota bacterium | reverse complement strand
AATGGGCACTTTTATCGGTGAAGTCGAGCCTCGACCGGACCGGAGTAAGTTTCGGCACCACTCGCTGTGCGCAACGGCCGAGGCAAGGAACTGACAAAAATGAAAAACCTGCTCACCCTGGTCATCATCTCAATGCTTGGGCTACCGGCCGTGACAGCGCAACAGACGGCAGTTCGTGAAGTATCGCGCCAGGCGCAACAGTTTCACCGGGAAGCCTTTGTCTTTGATGCGCACGTCCATTTCATCGACCGCACGTTCTATCACGGAGGCCGCATCGGTGAGCGCAAACCTGATGGGCAGGTCGATCTGCCGCGGATGCGCGAGGGTGGCGTCGATGCCTTCATGCTCAGCCTCTTTGTGACCGAGGAGTACTATCCGGGACGCTTTGAGACAAGGCAGACACTGCGGCTGCTGGAGACCGCCCGCCAGCAGATCGCTCAGCACAGCCAGGAGATCGAACTGGCTGTGTCAGACGCCGATATCACGCGCATCAATCGACAGGGGCGCATTGCCGCCGTGCTCGACCTCGAAGGCGGATTTGATCTCGATGGGGATCTGGCCGTATTGCGCAGCCTCTACCGCCTCGGTCTGCGTTCGGCTCAACTGCCCGCCCACAACTGGGCCAACGAGTTTGCCGATTCGTGCTGCGCGTCGAAGCGTTGGGGTGGGCTCAATCAACAGGGGCGCGCGGTCATTCGAGAGATGAATCGCCTCGGCATGCTCATCAACATCTCCCACGCGTCCGATGAGACCATTGCCCAGGCGCTCGAGGTGAGCACCGACCCGCTGGTCGCCACCCACCACGGACTGCGCGCTCTCAACGACATACCGCGGCTCATGACCGATGACCTCCTGCGCAAACTTGCAGCCAAAGGCGGAGTGATCGGCTTTCACATCGGCAACGAGTTTCACAACCGGCGGCAGTTTGAATGGCTGACAGCCAGTCGCGGCCAGACTTTCTGGGATACGACCTCGGTCGAACGCAAGGTCGCCGGCAAGTCGATCCTCGAGATCGATCAGCTCGTCAAGGGCAAATTTCCGATGCTCCCATCCAACACCCCGGATGAGTTACTGATGTCGGTCGATCAATGGGTCGACGTCGTCGACCGGGCGATCCAGATCGTTGGCGAAGATCACGTCGCACTCGGCAACGATTTCGATGGTGGACCAACCCCGCCACGCGGGATGCGCGATATCAGCGATCTGCCGAAGATTACCGATGCCATGCTGCGGCGCGGTTACTCTGAAGAACGTATCCGCAAATTTCTCGGCGGGAATATGCGACGCGTCTTTCGCCAGGTCACCGCAAAGAGATAGGTACCCCTTAACCCGATATTGGACGGGATTGAACCGAACCCTGGTCCGGCAAAGGCGGCCAAACTTTCCCGTTGTCGGAGTCTCGGTTAACTGCCTGAGGAGAGAAGCATCCGCGCGCATGAAAGAATCCTTGAAGAACGAGGAGGGTCGATCCGACAGGGCCGATCTTGAAGACCTGACCCGCTCCGCGATCGCCGGAGATCTTGAGGCCATCGAATCACTCGTCCGCTCTCTGCAGGATGAGATCTATCGCCTGGCGCTGCGAATGCTTGGTAATCGTGAGGATGCAGAGGACTCGACACAGGAGATACTGATCCGCATCGTCACTCGACTAGCGCAGTTTGAATTCCGCAGCAGTCTGCGCACCTAGGCATTCCGGATCGCTGTCAACCACATCCTGGATCTGAAGAAGAGCCGGATCGAGCGACTAAACCTCAGCTTTGAGCAGATGGGAGATGGTCTCGCCGAGGGGCTCGGACCGGTCGCGCCGGCCGATACTGATCACCTGCTTCTGGTTGAGGAGGTGCGGATTGGCTGCTCCCTGGGCATGCTCCAATGTCTCGATCGACCGCACCGGCTTGCCTTTGTGCTGGGAGAGATCTTCGAGATGACGGGCCCGGAGGCAGCGGAGGTGCTTGGAATCTCTCCGTCACTCTTTCGGAAGAGACTGCAACTGGCGCGCTCGGCCATGCTCGCCTTCACGCAGCGACATTGTGGTCTGGTAGCAGATACTGCTGCCTGCTCCTGTAACCGCCAGGTGCCGGCCGCACTGCAATCAGGCCGCATTCGAACCGATGCCGTTGATTTTGCCACCCAACCTGCCTCATTCCTCGATGCGCGAACCGTCGTCAGAAAGGTCGACGAGGCCCGTCGTGCTTTCGCCCTCCACCGGGCCGTCCAGCCTCGCGCCTCATCGATCGATTTTGCCCGTCAGCTCGTCGAACGTTTGGATCTTATTCAGTCTCAAATGCAGAAAAACAGATAACCCTCCTCCTCCAGCCCGATTTCTCACCAGAAGATTCACACTTCGCCTTCCAGTCTCGTCCAAAGAGATGAAACGTCAATTTCATCCCGGAAGTTGGCCGCTTTGGCCGGGCCGGGACGCCGATCACCTGTACTGACTGAAAGGAAGCCGATGAGAATCGACCGCAGAGATATTATCAAATCAGCCCTCGTCGCAGGCCTCGGGCTGCCAATGCCGCCACAGCCTCTGGTAAAGATTAACCAGGAGACCGGAATGGCCAATTTGACCATCCATCTCAATCCAACCCTTGGTCGCGATACAAACGCGGGGAGCCTTGAAGCCCCGATCAAATCACTGGCTGAACTGACAAGGCGCATCAATGCGGCGAGTGGTCAAGGATCTATCACGGCCATATTGTCTGAAGGGGTCTATATTGTTGACGAGACAGTTCGCCTGGCCGCGGACAACCGTCGCTTTACAGAAGGCTCCCGGCTCACCATCCGCGCGGCGGTGCTTCCTGATGACCCGGAGTGGAATATCGGTCGGATGCCAACCCTGATCCACAGCCTGCCAGTGTCACCAAACTGGAATGGCCGACCTGATCCGCTTGGAGGAGCGGCAAACGGGATCCTGGTCGAGAGCAGCCACGTCACGATTCGCGGGCTGAAGATCCTCGGTCTGCCCGTGATTGAGACGCCCGTTCCGGGCAGAAAGCAGCGGCTGTATGGTATTGCCAGACTTCGTCGTGATCTCGATGATCTTGAGGTCGCGCAGTGCCTCTTTATCAGCCGCTTTGAAGTGGCATCGCTTCACGTCGGAATCATTGCCCACGGCAATCGGGTCAATGTTCATCACTGCGTATTCCAGGGAGATGTCAAGGATGCCGTCGTCTATTGGACACCCGGCAGCAGAGGGCACGCGATGAGAAACTGCCTTTTCCGGGGAATGTACAGCAGCACTGTCTGGACTTCCGGGATCGCCGACGACTTCGACTACCGGAACAATGTGGTCGCCAATGCGAACTATGTCTGGATCTATCAGAGCGGCGGTTCAGCCCGTGCTGACGCTAATGGTCGGCCCACACAACCGGGCACCGGACTACTGGTCAGCCCGAAGCCTACTGAACGCTACCAGGTGATCGGGAGCTACTTCGCCAACAACAAGGGCCTGACTGGAACCGGAACCGGGGCAAGGGTCGAATTCTCACCCATCGATTCGTCTTTTCTCACTCTGACCGGTACAAAGATTACGCCACAGGAGGTCATCTTTGAGTCAGACTCGACAAAGCGGAACTACCTTCACCCGGTGACCGGATCAGAGGCGGCGTCGATTGGCGCTGGACTGTTTATGAAACCGTTTGGCTGAATTTACCTGCCGTGGGGAGAGGCCGCAGACGGCTTCCCCTGCGGCTCTGATCTGCAATCTGATCGTGAATACTGAACGGAAGCAAACGTCATTTTCGCAATTCATTCGTGGTGTTCTGGTGACAGGTTCACTTTCTGCGCCTCTCGCCACGGTAAGCCTAAATCGGTCACACGAAGAGCAATTCCTGGAGCAATACCTCATATTCCAGCTCTCAACTTGTATGGTTGCCCAACTGTATGATCTCTTAGTCGCTCGCTCAAGTGGTTGGAAGATCCTCTCAGTTAACAATGTCAACGCCCGGTCAATTTCTCAAGACTCCACCACGATCCGCGCCCGTGATCTCTGCCTCTTCGGGGGTGGATTCTCGGGCGAGACAGGCCGGGTCACCGGTTGGCTCGGCCGAAGTCACAAAGCTCTATCTGCCTTTTCAGTTATCTATCTTCTCCGGGCG
>JBEGMZ010000394.1:0-5587 GCA_041182745.1 Acidobacteriota bacterium | reverse complement strand
TCCCTGACCCGCCAGACTCCCTGCCGACAGCACCAGCCCTCGCCTCGTGATTGGCTCCAAGACTGAATCCGCAGCTGCTGCAAAACTTCGCCCCGGCCACCAGGCTCTCCCCACATTTTGGACAATTCATGGTTCTCTCCTTCTCCATTTTGACATCACGCACCCTGACATCACGTCCGGCCTCACGGCCCCTTCTACTGAAAATTACACTACCCTTCAGCCCCCTGAACAGGACCCCGGGGCAGAATTGGCATACGTTCCGACCGGGGTTTTTGTTCGCGGGCTTCGCTCGCTACCTCAAACATAATTGTTGACAATACCACTCGGCAAGTTATGATGATCGTTTAATGGAAATAAGCTCTGATGGTGCTGTCTCCTCCCGGGTGGTGTCCCGTTAAATTCACCCGTGAAGATCGCCGAGAACCAGAACTGCGACACCCGGGCAAATGGGGCGCCCGTCGCCGCGAGAGCCGGACTGTTCGGCCAGGTCACCTTAACCCTATGCTGACTAAATCACTGGCGCGTCGACGATCGATCAGAACTCTGTCGATCTTCCTTCTTCTCAACCTGTTCAACCAGACCCTCGCCTCCGCCCTTGAGCCGGCCGTGCCCGAACTTTCCGGATCTGCGGCACGGATCGTCAACCGTGGGGAGCTCCCCGGCGACACCGTAACCGGCACGCTCGCCGGCCGGGTGATCGATCAGGCGGGCAATCCGATCGATCGGGTTCTGATTCGTGTGACCAACCTTGATACCGGAAACCAGCGCGCGACACTGACCAACTCCGATGGACGCTACCTGTTCGCCCTCTTGCCACTCGGTCGATACTCGATCGAGACCAGCCGCGCGGGTCTGGTCGTGATCACACCGGCGCGCGAGCCGATCAAGCTTCAGCTCAACAAGACCCTCGAGACGCTGCCCGATATCGTGATGGGGCTGCCAGCCCAGGTCCCGCCCGCCACCCCGGCGCCGGCGCCAGTCGCTCCAGTCGCACCAGTCGAGGAGTCGACCGGCCGACTGACGACCCTCGTCGATGCGACCCGTCGGGCCAACCTCGATCAGCGCCTGATCGAGGTTCTGCCGCTCGGGAATATCCGCAGCTTTGACGACCTCGCGACTCTCGCCGCCGGAGTCTTCCCCTCGCCGGAGGTGAAGGGGGTAGCCGGCCCCGGTCTCGGCCCCGGCATCGGCACGCCCGGCCAGTTTGCGGTCAACGGAATGCGGGCCCGGTCGAACAATTTTACCGTCGACGGGTCGGATAACAACGATGAAGATGTCGGTGTCCGCCGGCAGGGTTTCACCTCCCTCGTTCCCCAGAGCATCGAGAGCGTCCGCGAGATTCAGATTGTCAGCCACCTCTGGGACGCCGAGCAGGGGCGGAGCAGCGGATCACAGGTCAATGCCGTCAGTCGGGCCGGCACCAACCAGGTCCATGGTGCCCTCTATGACTACTTCAACCACGACTCACTCAATGCGCGAAACTTCTTCGATCTGACTTCAGATCGAGCTGCCAGCTACCAGCTTGAGGCGACCGTGATCGAGCGCTTCGAGAATGGGAAGCCGGTCAATGCTCGTCGGATACCGGTTGGTATCAGGCCGAGCACCTTTTTTGGTCCGACCCCCATTGTCCAGCCAAATCCCGCGCAGGGAAAGGATCAGTACCAGCGCAACCAGGGCGGGGGAGTGATCGGATTCCCGATCCGTCGAAACCAGACCTTCTTCTTTGGCTCCTTTGAGCATCAGCAGGTGAGGTCACGCCAGGAGAGCCACTTCTCCGTTCCGACGATTGCGCAGCGAGGTTTTCTCAACTTTGGTGCTTCCGGATTTGCGGTCAACAACCCCAATGGCACCCCGCTCTCCTACACTCCAACCTTCACAGCAGGTGATGCGGTCTTCTCGCTCTTTCCTTTTCCGAACAATCCGGTCGGACCGTATGGAGAGAATACCTTCACGAGGGTGCTGCCAGCCGACGCACGGGGAGTCGTCTATTCACTCAGGCTTGACCACAACTTTCGGCTCCCGGGTCCGGAGGTGACCCACAATTTTACGGCCCGCTATAACTTTACTGACGATCAGCGGGTCGTCCCGGCAGTGGGAGGAGCGCTCTTCTCCGGGGTCAGGCCGGATGTTCAGACCCGTAATCTTTCGCTCTTCCTGAACAGCCAGCTGAGGCCAAACCTCGCCAACCAGTTGCGTCTCAGTTACGGGCGGACGCGGCTTCGCTTCAGCGAGGTTCGTGATCCCTATCTTCTTCCGTCCGGCTTTCTGCCCGGCGAGCCCTATCTTCTCAACGCTCCGCTCATCTCGAATGCGACCAGTCCCGATTTTCAGGCCCCCTTTGTCGACTACCGGAGCAACAATCCAGGAGTCAATGTCGAGGGCAGTCTGGGCCCGGTCGGTCAGGTGGTGGTCTCCCCGTTCAGTCCGGTCGGGCTTGACAGCTACCTCTTCCCACAGTCGCGCCAGAACAACACCTTTCAGTTCGCCGATACCCTGACACTCTTTCAGGGGCTCCATACGGTCAAGGCCGGAGCCGACATTCGCCGAACCCAGCTCAACAGCCTCCTCAATCGGGGCTACCGGCCACAGGTCTTCTTTGGTGGCTCACCTGATCTGACCTGCCTGTTTGAAAATGCTCCCATCCGTGAGATCAGCCAGTTCGGGCCGAATCCGAGTCCAAAGCCGGGCAATTGTCTGCAGCCGGGATACTTCAGCGGAAGCGACCTTGCCGCGCTCGGCATTCCCACCGGCATCTTCCAGTCGCTGGCGATCGGAGATCCCGATTCGACGATCGGGCTGCGGTTCTGGCAGCAGAACTACTTTATCAATGAGAACTGGCGTGCACGGCCGGGGCTGACGCTCGATTTCGGTCTGCGGTATGAGTTGAACACCGTACCGGAGGAGGTCAATCGCCGGATTGAGCGAACCTTCACCCTCGACGCCCTGCCGGCGGCCGACAGTTCGTATCAGATCGCGGCTCCCTTCACCAATGGCCAGCGGATCTTTGACAACGCAAATCTGGCAGGCTCATTTGAGCAGTCACTGGCTGCCCTGCGGGGAGTCCTCGGAGGGCGACGGCAGATCTTTCGGCCCGATCGGAACAACTTCAACGCCCACGTCAGCTTTGCCTGGGATCCGCTGGCCGGTCGCCGCAACCAGTCCGGACGGACGGTCATTCGCGGGGGGATCGGAGTCACCCACGATGTGACGCTTGGCAGCATTGTCAGCCAGTCGCGCAATGTCTTTCCGACCTTCATTCCGTACAATGTCGATGTCAATACATTTGCATATGCCCAGGACGCCTTCTTTTTACCGAATCTGACCGGAAACTTTGCCATCTTCAACCCTCGTTTCGTTCCGTTCGACATCTTTCGTAACGGTCGTGGGGTGCGGTATGGGCTGATCAGGGCCGATTCGCTCAATTCACTCAATCTTCCGGAGGGGGTACTCCGTTCAGCGCTTGGGCTGCTCTTCAACCCGGCGGCGGTTGACCTCGGTCCATCGGGGGGTGGACTTGCCTTCACTCTTCCCGACAACAATCTGCGTTCTCCGCAGACCTTCCAGTCCAACCTTCAGGTAGAGCGGGAGTTTGGAGGAGACTGGTTGATCAATCTCGCCTGGGTGGGGACGCGCGGGGTCAGGCTGACGAGGTTCCGGACTCCGAATGGCGGTCCGAACTCGATCACCCTGCCGGTGAACCCGATCGGAATCGGGCCCAAGCCGATCCTTGCCGCCGCCCTCGCACCGCTCGGTTATATCAACGGTCGGATGACCCGGCCTGAGCCTGGTCTGGGCTCATACACCATCTTCGACTCGTCAGCGGCTTCGACCTACCATTCGTTCCAGACGACACTGAGCCGCCAGTTCTCGCGAGGTTATCAGCTGACCGCCGCCTACACGTGGTCGCACGCGATCGACGATGTCTCGGACATCTTTGACCTCGGTGGAGCGTCGGCCCTCCCCCAGGATGACCGTGACCTGCGCCTTGAGCGGGCGAGCGCCGGATTTGACATCCGGCATCGATTCACGCTTGGCGCTGTCGGGCGCCTGCCCTTCCTGAGTCGGTTTGATAACGAGCGGGGAGTGGGAGGGCGTCTGCTTGGCGGCTGGCAGTGGGCGACGATCGCCACGATCCAGACCGGGCAGCCCTTCACGGTCAATACCAGTTATGACGTCAATCTGGACGGCAATCTGACCGACCGGATCGACACTCTGACCGGGCTGACCGTCGAGCGGGATGGCCCGTCACTCCTTCAGCTGGCCGGCTCACCGCTCACCCTGCTGGCCGGGCTTGGCACAAACGGGCGCGTCGCCCGGAACGCCTTCCGCGCCCCCGGAGTTTACCGGACTGACGTCAGCCTGAGCCGGAACATCCGGCTCCGTGGCTACCATTATCTGACCTTCCGGGTCGAAGCCTTCAACCTCTTCAACCGAACCCACTTTGCGATACCGGTTCGGGTGCTTGAAGCACCATCATTCGGACGGTCGGTCAACACGCTGGTCAACCCGCGACAGATTCAGTTTGCATTGAAGTATGCTTTTTAAGGACAATACCCATTCGGTCTCCACTGGCTCCGAACCGCTGGAGAGGTGAGGATCGGAATCGAAATCGAAATCATTATGCTAAGAAATGGGGAGAAATATCGATTATGAGTATCATTGACCAGGTTGTAGCCCGTGAGATCCTCGATTCGCGCGGCAATCCGACAGTAGAGGCCGAGGTTCTGCTCGAGAGCGGGATCAGGGGGCGCGCGGCGGTTCCCTCCGGAGCGTCGACCGGTGAGAACGAGGCGGTCGAGCTGCGGGATGGTGACAAGACCCGTTACCTCGGAAAGGGAGTGCGCCATGCGGTCGAGAATGTGAATAAGACGATTGCCAACGCCATCATTGGTCTCGATGCGTTCAATCAGGTTGAGGTTGATCAGGCGATGATCGATCTTGATGACACCTCGAACAAGTCGAAGCTTGGCGCCAACGCCATTCTCGCCGTCTCGCTCGCCACCGCCCGGGCGGCGGCCGAGGAGCTTGACATCCCCCTCTACCGCCATATCGGCGGAACCAACGCCCGCGTCCTCCCGGTACCGCTGATGAATATCATCAACGGCGGGGCACACGCCGATAACAACGTCGACTTTCAGGAGTTTATGATTGTCCCGGCCGGCGCTCCATCGTTTGCCGAGGCTCTTCGCTGGGGGACCGAGGTCTTTCATACGCTGAAGGGGGTGCTGAAGAAGCGTGGCTACTCGACCGCGGTCGGCGATGAGGGCGGATTTGCTCCGAGCCTCAAGTCGAACGATGAGGCGATCGAGGCCATCCTCGAGGCGATCACCGCCGCTGGCTATACTCCGGGCGAGCAGATCGCCATTGCTCTCGATCCGGCCAGCTCCGAGTTCTACATCGACGGCCACTATGTCTTCAAAAAGTCGGATGGTCGCAAGCTCACCTCCGAGAAGATGGTCGAGTACTGGATCGACTGGGCAAAGAAGTACCCGATCATCTCGATCGAGGACGGCCTTGCCGAGAACGACTGGGCGGGCTGGGCGACCCTGACTGAAGAGCTGGGTGATGCCGTGCAGCTGGTTGGTGA
>JBEGMZ010000393.1:0-2883 GCA_041182745.1 Acidobacteriota bacterium | reverse complement strand
TCCCACGGGCGTCGCGTTCGGGTACTTCGACCCGCAGACGCAGCGGGTGGATACGGACGATGGTGACGACAGGCGTACCGGCGGAGAGAAACTCTCCGATCGAAGCACGCCGCTCGCGGATCGATCCATCGAACGGAGCAAGGAGGGTCGTCTCGACCAGTTGTTGGCGGGAGATAGCCAGCTCTGAGCGACGTTGGAGCAAGACGGCCTGACGATTACGAACCTCTTCGAGAGCGTCCTGATAGCGGCTATCAGCGACCTTGAAGGCTGATTCGACGCGGTCAAGTTCAGCTGCCGGCTGGATCCCCTGGCTGACAAGCTGGCGGCTGCGTTCACGGTTCTGCCTCGCCTCTTCAAGAACCGCTGCCGCCTGGCGAACAGTAGCAGTATTCTCAATGACGATACGGTCATCGTCGCCGATGGCGGCAAGACCAAGGCGAACCCGGGCCTGCTGGAGGGCCGCCTCTGCCTGCTGGAGGCGGACACGGAAGTCGTTGGTTTCAAGCTGGGCGATAGTCTGGCCACGGCGAACAGCGGAGCCGAGGTCAACGTTGATCTGTTCAAGTCGACCGGCGACCTTAAAGCTGACGGTGGCCTGCTCGTCAGCGGCAAGGGTACCCGGAGCGACGACCGTCTGGGTAAGCTGACGGAGTTCGGTCCGGCCGACACTGACAGTTTTGGAAGGTGAAGCCGCACCCGCCGCAGAGTTGCCAGCAGAAGAAGATTCACGCCGTCCACAGGAGGCGGTGAGGAGAGCTATCAGAATTGAGGACGATAGACAGAAGAGTGTCTGCAGTTTGAAGGAGCCTGAAAAGGGTCTCATTGGTGTCATAATTCCATTTTGTTGGTCCCGGGCAATCAGGATCGACAGATATTTGTTGATGCCGGGCGGTTGAAATATAATCCGCGTAAGATTGCGCCTTCGCATTATAGCCTGAGATGTTGTCATATTGGCAAGGTCGGAATGGGTCTGTCGGGAGGGATTTAAAGGGAAGCCCGACCGAACTGGAATGAACGGGGGAGCCTGACAGGCGGAGAGGAACAAGATGAAACCACATATGAAGAGACTGCTACCAGCGATCATCGGAGTGATTCTGGTGGCCGGACTGGTCGGTTCAGCCGGGTGGCGGCAACCGTTTCTACGCACGGAGTTGCTCTTTCCGCTTGAGCATTGGCACAACCACTCATCGATGATCGTCGAGACCCCGGCCGGGGAGCTGCTGACTACCTGGTTTCACGGTTCTGGTGAACGGCAGGCTGACGACGTAAAGATCGAAGGAGCACGAAGGCGCCGTGGGGCGAAGGGGTGGGGAGAGCGTTTCGTCATGGCGGATACCCCAGGGTATCCGGATACCAACTGCACTATCTTCATCGATCCCCGGCAGAGGTTATGGCTTCTTTGGCCAACCATCCTGGCCAATGAGTGGCACACTGCGCTAATGAAATACCGTATTTCAACCAGGTATGACGGAAGCGGCGCTCCAGTCTGGGAGAGCTCCGAAGTCCTGCACCTCACGCCGGGGCAGGAATTTATCGATGAAGTAAAAAGGGTGATGGGTGAATGGGAGTCGGAGCTGGCCAGCCTGCCCGTTGAGCAGCAGTCCCGGCTTCGTAAGCAGATCAGTGAGATACGGCACCAGGCGGAAGGAAAATTGACCAGAAGGCTTGGGTGGATGACACGCGCCCATCCATTCGTTCTGGACGGGAGAAGGATTATCGTCCCATTGTACTCTGATGGGTATTCATTTTCGCTTATGGCGATCTCGGATGATGAAGGTCGGACCTGGCGGACAAGTCGGCCACTGGTTGGCAAGGGCAACATTCAGCCGAGCATCGTCAGAAGAAAGGACGGCTCGCTATATACCCTGATGCGTGACAACGGGCCGGCACCGAAGAGGCTTCACCAGAGCTCGTCATCGGACGGAGGTGAGACCTGGACACCGGTAACTGATAGCACCATCCCAAATCCCGGCTCCGGAGCGGAGATAATTTGCCTCCGAAACGGGCACTGGGTCTTGATCCACAATGACACCGAGGTGGGGAGACATCGGCTGGCAGTCTCGATCTCTGACGACGAGGGGGTCACCTGGCGCTGGAAGAGGTATCTTGAGAACGATGCTCCGGGAGAAATGAGTGGGTCATACCATTACCCGTCGATCATCGAAGGTCGGGACGGAGCGCTACACGCAACATACAGTTACCACTTAACGTCGAAATCGGCTCCCCTGGACAGCCAGGGGAGACCGATGCACAAGTCGATCAAGTATGCTCATTTCAACGAGGAATGGGTGATGGCCGGAGGTGAAGCACGTTAATGCTGGTCGCCGGGCTCAAATCAGGCCATCAGGCGTGTTGAACCTCCTGCACCAGTCTTGTGATCGACGCCTTGGCGTCGCCGTAAAGCAGGCGGGTGTTGTTTTTGTAGAATAGTGGATTCTCGAGTCCGGAGAATCCCTTTCCACGGCCACGCTTCAGGACGATAACCGTGTGACACTTGTCGACCTCAATGATCGGCATTCCGGCAATCGGGCTGCGCGGGTTGTCACGAGCATCAGGATTGACCACATCGTTGGCTCCGATGACAACGGCAACATCGGTTGAGGGCATCTCCGGATTTATCTGTTCCAGTTCATAAAGTTCGGAATATGGGACATTGGCTTCGGCGAGAAGCACGTTCATATGGCCAGGCATACGCCCAGCCACCGGGTGAATGGCGTACTTGACCTGCACTCCGCGGTGTGAAAGTGCTTCACCGAGCTCACGAACGACGTGCTGTGCCTGCGCGGTGGCAAGGCCATAACCTGGGACGAAGACGACCTGGCGGGCGTAGGCGAGCTGCATGGCGGCATCCTCGGCAGCAATCTCCTTCATCTCACCCTGGAC
>JBEGMZ010000392.1:0-3864 GCA_041182745.1 Acidobacteriota bacterium | reverse complement strand
GTGGTTGGTGATCTTAACCAATAGTTGGTAATGCAGCTATTTGGCAGTAATATCCAAAGTGGTTAGTCGGCAAAGAGATCCAGGAGATCTACAGATCCAGAAGATCTAAAATTTAGAATATCAATAGAAAATAGAAAAAATAGAAATATAGAAATATGAGGTTCCTGATCAATATGAAATCTTTCAAATTACTGTTAGCAGTTCTCATGCTGGCCGGAATGCTCGGCTCTTCACTGGTCACGGAGGCCTATCCTCCGTTTGTCAAGAAGGCGGAGAAGTATGGCGCCAAGAACTGTCTCTTCTGCCACAAGCAGCCATCAGGTGGCGAAGGCTGGAACAAGCGCGGTGACTGGTTGATCGCTGAGAAGGAGAAGCGCAAGGCCGACGCGATCGATATGAGCTGGCTCGAAGAGTACAAGGAAGAGGGCGAGGGCGAAGGCGAGAAGAAGCCGCAGTAGTCACTCGATCATACTCAACCATAACTGAACCGAGGCTTGATTACGATGTCAGACGATAACTCCAAAGTGACGCGGCGTAATGCCATCAAGGGGATTGCAGTCGGTCTTGGTACAGCCGGCAGTCTTCCCATCCTGCAGGGGAATGGGCTGGCCCAGGGCCACCAGCACGGACAGCACGGCGCAGCCAAGGCTCCGGAATCGAAGGCGGCGGCACCGAAGTTCTTCACCGGGCCGCAGCTGGCATTGATCGCAACGATCTCGGAGCTGATAATTCCGACCGATGACCACTCGCCGGGAGCGATCGCCGCCGAGGTTCCTGCCTTCACTGACCTGATGGTGAGTGAGTCGTCAGCTGAGGCGAAGAAGCTCTGGACAGACGGTCTGGCCTCGATCGACGCGTTGAGTCGAACCCGGCACAGCGTCGCCTTCAATGAGGCGAAGCCGGAGCAGCAGGTTCTGATTCTGACGGAGATCAGCCGCAATGAGATGAAACCGCAGACGCTCGAAGAGCGGTTCTTCAAGGCGATCAAGAACATGACCATTGACGGGTACTACACCTCGAAGATTGGAATCCACCAGGAGCTCCAGTATAAGGGTAACACCTACCTGAAGGAGTTTAAGGGCTGTACCCACCCGGAACACCAAAAGTAGACGGGGAGTTCAATTGTTCGACCTCCCGGAGGGAGGAGACCGTTGTGGCCCGGGCTTCATCTGAAGGCTCGGGCCATTCTTATGATGAGGAGGTTTCATGGAGTTCAACACGATCCTCAATCTGGTCGGAATAGGCCTGGTGCTGCTCAGTGGCGCCTCAGGGATTGCGCTCTTCCTGAGGGCGATCGGGAGTAATGAGAGTCAGGCCCAGGGGCCAGGGATGACTACGCTCTGGGGGCTGTTCCTGATTGGCTTGATCACCGGCCTTCTGCTTATCTCCGTTTCGAGTTCACGGTAAGCAGTGGCTGATCTGGGTCATATCTTGTCGCCACCAGGCGGTAAATGGCTGGCGTGATCAATTAACTTTAGATTTGCCGCATCACGGATCGCCCTGGCAGCGGGGCGCGAGATCGGTTACCTGAGGAGTCTGGTTATGAAACGAAGGACATTTATTTCAAGTGCAGTCGGGGCCGGGATAGCAGGGGTGGCATTGGGTGATGGTGGTTCCGGGGAGGTGGCTGCCGGGGCTGGCAATGTCGCGCCGGTGCGGAAATTCAAGCTGAAATATGCGCCACATTTCGGCATGTTCAAGAACCATAGCGGGGAGGATCTGGTCGATCAGCTGAAGTTCATGCACGACCAGGGTTTCACCGCGCTCGAGGATAACGGGCTGCCGGAGCGACCCGTCGCCGATCAGGAGAAGATCGGCAATACTCTCGCCAGGCTTGGCATGGAGATGGGGGTCTTTGTCGCGACCAAGGATTTTCAGAATCCGACAATGGTGCTCAATAAGCCCGAGATCAGGGAGAAGTTTCTCGCTGACATTCGAAACGCGGTCGAGGTGGCAAAGCGGGTCAACGCAAAGTGGTGTACGGTGGTGCCGGGATGCCACGATGAGCGGTTAGAGTGGGATTACCAGATGGCAAATGTGATCGATAACTTTCGCCGGTGTGCCGAGATCTGCGAGAAGGCCAATCTGATTATGGTGATGGAGCCGCTCAACAACCGGCGTGATCATCCAAAGCTCTTCCTGACGAAGATTGCCCAGGCCTACGCGATCTGTCGCGGCGCCAACAGTCCGGCGGTGAAGATCCTCTTCGATATGTACCATCAGCAGATAACCGAGGGTAACATCATCCCGAACATCGATCTGGCGTGGAGTGAGGTCGCCTACTTCCAGGTTGGTGACAATCCGGGGCGGAAGGAGCCGACGACCGGCGAGATGAACTATCGCAACATCTTCAAACATATCCACGCCAAGGGGTTCACGGGAGTAGTCGGAATGGAACACGGCAACTCACGACCGGGTCGGGAAGGTGAGCAGGCAGTGATCGACGCCTATGTTCAGAGTGACAGTTTCTGAGAAGAGAATGGGGGAAGTTTTGATCTTCAAGCGTGTTGGCGGGGCGGTTCTGTTACTGCTGATTGCTGGCGGTCTGATGGCTGGGAGTCCGGCGCAGACGCCCCGCAGAGGTGGTGGGAGAGGGGCCTTATCGAGCGAGAAGCGGATGGTACTCGACCGGATAAAGGCGGAGTCGATGCGAGGCCATCTGGCGTTCCTGGCATCGGACCTTCTGGAGGGGCGGAATACCCCTTCAAGGGGACTCGATGTCGCGGCAGAGTATCTGGCGGCGCAGATGATGCGGGCCGGAGTTGAGCCTGGGGTCGAGGAGGGAGGTCGGAAGAGTTACTTTCAGGTTGCGCGATGGCAGGTAACTGAGCCCGATCTGGCGAGCTTCGAGCTGGTGGTGAATGATGGCGGAGTTGTCCATCGGATCGATCCGTCACGGGTCAGCTTTCAGAGTGATCAGCCAGTGGATGTGAGCGGGCTGTCATTGCTTAAGGTTGACGTTGGAGATGGTGCGGCCCTGGCGGCTCTGCGTGCAGATCAGGTCAAGGGGCGTGCAGTTCTTATCGAGTTGCCGGAGTTGCCACGTGATGACCGGTCGCGGATGATGGAGGTCTTTCGGACACGGAATCAGGTCACCGCCCGGCTGATGGAGCTCAAGCCGGGGCTGATACTGACAATCAGTCGGACGACCGAGGCCCGTGGGCTTGGCGGCGGACGGCTGATCGATCCGGAGCGGGAAGGTGGTGGGATGTCAGGTGGTCCGCGGATCGATTTGACGCTGACGGTTCACGATCCGCGCCTCGTCTCCCTCTACGACCGCCTGAAGAATGGTGAGACACGTGGTGACCTCACCTTTCGGCTCGGGGCACCGCGTTTGATGCCCGTCGGCCTCCGGAACGTGATCGGGATGATTCCCGGATCAGACCCGGTGCTAAAGGACACCTACGTCATCGTCTCGGCCCACTATGATCACGTTGGGATCGGACAGAGCGTCAATGGGGATCGGATCTACAATGGGGCCAACGATGATGCGAGCGGGACGGTCTCGGTGATCGAGCTGGCGTCGGCGCTCGCGACGCTCCGGGTGAAACCAAAGCGGACGCTGGTATTCATCGCCTGGTTTGGCGAGGAGAAGGGGTTGCTGGGATCACGATACTATGGACGCCACCCGGTCTTCCCACTGACGAAGACCGTCGCCATGATCAACCTTGAGCAGGTTGGGAGGACCGACAGCAGCGAAGGCCCGCAGGTTGCTAACGCTACTCTGACCGGCTTTGACTTCACCGATCTGGGCCCGATCTTCAAAGCGGCCGGGGAGCTGACCGGAATCAGGGTCTATCGGCACGAAAAGAACAGTGATGCCTTTTTCGGGCGAAGCGACAACCAGGCGCTGGCCGATGCCGG
>JBEGMZ010000391.1:0-2501 GCA_041182745.1 Acidobacteriota bacterium | reverse complement strand
CTTCAAGCACCGTCCGGGCGAGACGCATCTCACGCTGGCTGACGTAGATCTCACCGAGGCTGTTCAGGATGCCGGCAATCCGGCTCTGGTCAGAGCTTCGGCGTATCACCCCGAGTGCCTCTTCCAGCATCGGTCGGGCCCGCACCAGATCACCCTGCGTCTGGTGAAGGAATCCCAGCAGGCTCAGGCTGAGGGAGAGACCTCGCTCGTCCCCCGCCTCCCGCCGCAGGCGTACCGCCTCACCAAGCTGTTCAATGGCGCGGTCAACGTTGCCAAGCGTCGTCTCCAGCCGGCCGATATCGTGATGTGTGTTGGCCTCGCCGCGCCGATCACCCAGCTTCTGCCAATGGGGGATAGCCATTTCGTAGGCCGCCAGGGCCGATTGTGCTGCCCCCCCGCTCTCGAGAACAAAGCCAAGGTTGCTGTGGGTTATCGCCAGCCCACGGCCGTCTCCGGCTTCACGCCACAGCGGAAGCGCCTGCTCAAAGTACTCTTTCGCGCGCAATGGCTGGCGGGCCCTCAGCGCGAGCCCACCCAAAGCGTTGAGCGCGGTCGCCTGTCCCAGCTTGTCTCCGGCCTCACGCCACAGCTCGATCGCCCGCTGGTAGAGGGGCAGGGCGTCCTGCGGCTGGCCGATCTCCTCCGAGAGCTTGCCAAGATTGAAGAGCGTCGCCGCTTGACCTGAAAGTCGACCCGGCTGGGTGTCGGAGAATCTGCTCAGACCGCTCAGCTGCAGAATCAACCGCGCCTGCTCAAACGAATGACGCGCCTGAACCTCAAGGCCGAGGGACTGCTGGAGACGCCCCATCTGCGCCAGTATCGTCGCCTCACGCGCCCGGTCACCGCTGCCGCGCCAGAGTTGCCGCGCCTGATCGTAGGCTTCGAGCGCGTCAGCCCGCTTTCCCAGATCGCTCAGGACCACTGCCAGCTGACCATACGCCTGCGCCCGCTCCGGTTCGTAGCCGCTGACTCGAACCTCCCCCCAGCTGGCGATCGACTGCCCGTAAAGCCCGACGGCCTGTGCCAGATCGGCCGACGTCCCAAGCTCTCTCCGTCGCTCAGCCTCAACGAAGAGCCCGCGCGCCCGGTCGATCTGCCGGTTCACCGTCACGTCCAGATTTGGATTGCCCGGACTGATCCTGATGAATGGCGCCGAAGGTGCACGACTCCCGTAGAGCCGCTCCTGCTCGCCCGCCATCTCTTCCAACCAGCCAGGCAGAACAATCCGAAACGCGTCTGACCGGATCTCCGGTCGTCTCGTCTCCACCTCCTGGCAACTGACCCGGCCCCGACAGAGAACCGCCGCCAGCACCATCACCACCGCCGAAACTGTCCTATTTTGCAGCCTCATTCGATCGAATTGTCCGTCTGACGCCGGGACGGTTGCCTCGCTATCTGAGCGCTCCGCCCCGAATCACCACCCCGGTTGAAAACCTCAACTGGTGCTCAAGCCGTCCGGCAAAATGGGTCAGAATGTAGTCGCCCTGGACCATCCGGAAGGCAAGCCCATCTCCAATCTTCAGATCGACCCCGCCCCCGAACACCCCGAGCATAGAGTAGTGGACCCCGTTGAACGATCCGGAGATGGTCTGCGACCGAAACCCGGATCGGCCGACTCCAAACAGAAAGTGAGCGAACGGTCTCACTCGCTCACTGCCACGCGCTGCTATCTGTGGCCCCACCGCCAGAATATGCGTGTTCACTACCGCTCTCGCGAATGGCAGGCCATCGATGTTCCGATAATGGCCGCTCAGGTCGAGCGTAACCCCAAACCAGCTGCTGGTATTGCCGGTAATCGACCCATTCCAGCCGTTCATATTCGCGCCATTCGATACGTCGTCGGCCCGCATATAAGAATATCCGCCAAAGAGTTCGAGCTTCGGCGTCTCCTGTCCCTGGCCAATGGCCGGAAAGATCATCAATGCGAGCAGACTGAATACGAGAAGTGATTTTGACATAAGCATTCCCTCCATCTGACACTGCAAAGCGCAGCCGGTTCAAATTCAGACGCACGGGGAATGTCTGGACTGATACAAGTCAAGCCATTGTAGGTTTCTTTAATTAGAAAACGCAACGAAAAAGCCGCTGAAGTCGGCCTGCCGGAGAGAAATCCGATCGGGTCAGGCGTTGGGATCTGCGGCCCTCGTGGGTGGCACGAAGCGGCGGGCGGAGGGATCGACCAGCCTTTCCGCCCGCCCGCTCTACTGTCGCCGTCTGGCACCCCGGAGCTTCGCCGGGCCGCTATTTGGGGGTTCCGCTTCCCACTTCAGATATTCCCCCATAGAGAATTCCATTAAATAGCAGCTTGAACGTGCCGTGGGGCTGGGCGCGGAAAGCGATCTCGGGTCCGAACATCAGGAGCCTCCCTTTTCCGACGCCAGCCACTGCAACCGCCGTTCCGTCTGCGAGGTGGTGCTGCCCCCACGCCCATCCGCTCCGGAGGGGCTGACCGTTCGGAAACCAGGCGACTGGCGTGATTGGACTTACGCCTGGTTTGATCC
>JBEGMZ010000390.1:0-8612 GCA_041182745.1 Acidobacteriota bacterium | reverse complement strand
GATGATGAAGAATGGAACCGACTCGTCATCCTGAAAACGGGTGACGAGGGCGCGTCGCTTCGCGACCGGAGTTCCACCGTGAAGCACGAGACCTGGCCGACCAAACACCTCTCCAAGAAATCCGGAAAGGTGATCAGTTACTTCGCGGAACTGAGTAAAAACGAGAACCTTCTCCTGGCGGCTGGCAATGACCTCGCAGAGTTCGCGCAGCCGTGACCATTTGCCACTATCCTCTTCAGCCCACAACCCGTCACCAAGCCACTGTGAAGGGTGGTTGCAGACCTGTTTGAGGCGGGTCAGGAACGAAAGGACAAGCCCGCGTCTCCTGATACCATCGGTCTTGCCGATCTGTGCGGCCAGCTGGTCGACCGATTCCTGGTAGAGAACGGCCTGTCGTCGGCTGAGTTGGCAGTAGGCCTGAACCTCGGTCTTCGCCGGGAGGTCGGAGATGACGGTCCGGTCAGTCTTCAACCGGCGGAGAATATACGGTCGGACAAGGTTCCGCAGCGGCCCATATGGATTATGCGGGCGGTTGACAAGGTTCTTCGTGTAGCCGGTGAACTCCCTGGCTGATCCGAGAAGCCCCGGGTTGATGAAATCAAAGATCGACCAGAGATCGCCAAGCCGGTTTTCGACCGGGGTGCCGGTGAGCGCGATTCTGGAAGCTGCTTTCAGTTTTTTGGCCGCGCGGGTCTGACCGCTATTGGCGTTTTTGATGGCCTGCGCCTCATCGAGAATGGCGAGATCCCACTGAGTTTTCTCCAGCCAGGGAAGACGCAGGAGAGATCCATAGGTGGTGATAACAAGGTCGAACTGACTCAGCCCTGACAGGTCAGGAGATTTCAGATCTTCGGCCGGAAGAGCTGAGCGGTGCGCGATCAGAAACTTCAGGTCAGGGGCGAACCGTTCGATCTCGGCTGCCCAGTTCGCGAGCAGTGAAGCCGGGACGACAAGCAGCGCCGGATTCGCCGGCCCGCCCCGTCTCCCCTTTCGGACCAGGAGCAGCGAGATGATCTGGATCGTCTTTCCAAGTCCCATATCATCAGCCAGGCAGGCTCCAAGGCCGAGTTGTGTAATCAGGTAGAGCCAGCGCAGGCCAATCTGTTGATATGGGCGCAGGTCTCCTTTCAGCCGAGGACCCGGGTCGATTCCGGCGAGACCTTCTGGTGAGCGGAGGGCCGCGATCCGTTCGGCCAGCCAGGCGCCAGCATTGATGCCTGACCACTGCTCATCAATCTCGCCAGCCGATCCTTTTTCCGCGCCAGCCGATCCCTTCTCATTCAGTGGGAGGCCGGAAATGAGCCGAGAGGCCTCGGCATAGGAGAGCCCGTGTTGTTTCGCGTGCTGCTCGATATCACGGAAACGATCCATCATTTTTTTCAAACGGTCGCGATCAACTTCGACCCACTGACCACGAATCAGCGCCAGCCCGCTGGTCGCCGCAAGAATATCGTCGATCTCCTGACGAGTCAGATTCTCTCCATTCAGGGTCAGTTCCATCCGAAAATCGAGGAGAGCGTCTGTTCCAAGTACACCGGGAGCCCTGGTTCCGACGGTGCCAGTGACTTGAGGTCTGGCCGGGCGGCCGGTCTGCCATTTGGCGGGCATCCTGACGATAATTCCAGCCCTCTCGAAGTGTTGGATCTCACCCAGAAACCGGAACGCTTCGGCTGGGGACCAGCGCAGAGGGTGGAAGATCTCACCTGAATCGATAAGCCCTTTGAGCCAGATACAACCTTCAGCTGCCCGCTGCATTGGGAGGAGCAGCGAGAGCAGTTTCGGCCGGTTGCGTGATCCGCCATACTCCTTCAGCGCCTGTCCCAGCGGCAGGTGACGAGCCCGACCCTGGTTCGAAAGGCGATCAGTATAGGTCGCCAGAAAAGCGAAGGGATGTTGATCGTCTTTTCGGTTTTCAGCAAGGTTGAAATGGACTCTTCCAACAACGTGCCAGGCTGGGTTGAGGCGGCGCAGATAGTCGGCCTTTGCCTTGCCGCTGGCAGCCAGATCTTCGCTGTAAGCCTTGCCGATTTCGAGCCAGAGTCGGCGCAGCACTTCCGGAGTTAGATACTCGATCCCTCGCATTGGTGGTGCTACTGCCGCACGCCATTCCAGATCGTCTGGGAGGTTCGGAAGGTGACTCTCAGAAAGATCTTCACTTTCCGGTAGTGTGCAGAGCGCCGTGACGAATTGGGCTGCGAAATCACGCCAGTAGCTGAAGACAGGAGGGAGCTGGCGGTCAATCTCGACTGCACCCAACTGCAGCAGACCCTGACCGGCACCTTGGTCAAAGGCTCTCTGCAATTGCTCTCCAACCAACAAGTCAAGCGCTTCCTGCGCCTCGTCGATCGTAAGGACAAGACGTCCGGATGGTGTCAATGCCGGATTCAGCTTCAGTTTGTCGGCGGTGAGCGTCAAGATGTATTGTTGTCCAGTCGATACCGCTGTCAGTTCCCAGTCCCGGTATAAAGTTGATGAATAGAGGACGCGCCTCCCGGGCCGGATGACTTAGGTAAAGCATTATGCCAGCCATCCTGGCTTGGTAAGAGTAGTGACCAGGCAATACCCCTCAGCCAGATCAGGTCAGGATAAAGAGCAGCAGTGACATTGCGACTGCCCCATAGATTCCGGCCAGCACGTCGTCCATCATCACACCAAAGCCACCACTCAGATCCTGAAGTTTGTCGATCGGGTAGGGTTTGAGGATGTCACCAGCGCGGAAGAGGATGAAGCCGGGGATCAACCACCAGATCCAGGAATCGCCGAGCCGTTCGAGGTAGGGGGCAAAGAAGACGAAGGTGATCATCTGGCCGCTGACCTCATCGATGACGACCTGGCCGGGGTCTTTGCGGCCGAAGATCGTCTCGGCGTGGTTGCCGGCCCAGATTCCTGCTGCCGTGACCACCAGGCAAGCGACAATCAGCCAGTTCTGGAGTGCAATCATATCGTGGTGGAGAAGGCGCACCAGGCCATAGACGATTCCGACTCCAACCAGCGAACCCCACGTGCCGGGGCCGAAGGGCATCATCCCCGCTCCACCGGCAGTAGCGATGACAAAGGCGACCAGATCCCGCGGACCGTCGATCTTCGGACGGGCCCCGCGCTTCGCCTGGCTCTCCTGGAACTTCTTCCTGATCATAAGGACTGGGTAATACGGGCGACCAGATCGTAGTCGTGGGCCTCTTCGATCTCGATCTCGATCATCGAACCGGCCTGACCGGTAAAGCCTTCGGGGATGTCATTGATCAGGACGTGGCCGTCGACCTCCGGGGCCTGTGATTCGAGACGGGCCTGCAGCAGCAGGTCGCTCTCTTCGGAGACACCTTCGAGCATGGCCCGAAAGCGCCGACCGATGAGCGCCTTGTTCTTTCGCTTTGAGATCTTCGCCTGCTCGCGCATCAGGCGGGTGCGGCGCGATCGCATGGTGGTTGCCGGCACCTTCTGGTCGAGATCGAAACCGTGGGTGCCCTCCTCGTCAGAGTAGGTGAAGACCCCGAGCCGATCGAACTCGACATCCTTGACAAACTGCAACAGCTCACCAAAATCCTCATCGGTCTCACCAGGGAATCCGACAATGAGGGTCGTACGCAGGGCGATTCCGGGGACGATATCGCGCGCACGGGCAAGCAGCTTCTCGAGCAACTGCCGGTTCCCACCGCGCCGCATGCGTTTCAGTACCGCTGCACTGGCGTGCTGCAACGGCATATCAAGATACTTGCAGACTTTCGGCTCCTCGGCCATAACCCGCAGCGTCGCGTCGCTCAGCGAGTTGGGATAGGTGTACATGATGCGGATCCACTCGATTCCCTCGACCCGGCAGAGAGCGCGGAGCAGATCGGCCAGTCCGTCTTTCAACCCGAGGTCGAGCCCATACTGGGTCGAGTCCTGCGAGATGAGGATCAGCTCCCTGACACCCTGCGCGGCAAGCTGCTCTGCCTCGCTCACGATCGAGCCAGCGCGGCGCGAGCGGTACTTTCCTCGCATCTGCGGGATGGCGCAGAAGGCGCAGGTGTGGTCACAACCCTCGGCGATCTTGACGTAGGCAAAGTGGCGTGGCGTGGCGAGAAGTCGGGGCGTTGTCTCGTCATAGAGATATGTCGGCAGCCCACGGGACATCCACGTGTTGGAGGCAACGAAGGCCGCATCCTGGGCCGCCACCGCCGCCGGATCGACCGCCGCGACGATCTTCTCCAGCTCACTTGTCCCGAGTACGGCGTCAACCTCCGGTAACTGACTGAGCAGATCCTGACGGTAACGCTCAACCAGACAGCCAGCGACGACCAATCGCTTCAGCCGCGCACTCTCCTTCAATTCAGCCATCTCAAGGATGGTCCTGATCGACTCTTCCTTGGCCGTCTGGATAAAGCCGCAAGTGTTGACGACCATGACATCAGCCTCTTCACGCACGGTTGTCAATTCATAGCCGCGTTCCTTCAGCTGCCCCATCATCACCTCGCTGTCGACGAGATTCTTTGGACAGCCAAGGCTGACGAAGCCGATCCTGGTAACTTCAGAACTCATGAAATTTTAACACCTGTTTTCAGGCCGGTTGGAGACCGGCAAACTTTTCGATCAGTTTTTTCTGCCCAAATCCCGGGAAGTTGATAGTCAGCTTCGCCTTCTCACCGTCGCCCTCCCGGCGGATGATCAGCCCGACTCCGTACTTTGGATGTCGAACCCGGGTTCCAACGGCGAGCCCGGTTGCCCCGGCCTCACCATCTCCAGCAGATTCAGGAGGGCCGGATCTGGCGGAGGGCCTGGGTTTCACCGCATCATCTGCGGCCGGCTGGTGCTGTCTCCCCTGGCGGGCAAGGAAGTCACGTACTCCGTCGACCGAATTGTAGGTCTGTCCGGTAAACCGGTTCTCTCGGGCCGGGGCAGTCGACTTGGCCGTCGGCGGGCTGTTCGAGGGCTTGCGGGCCGATCCCAACCAGCTGGTTGTCCGCGACAGATCGTCGATCAGCTCGATTGGGAACTCGTTGAGGAACCGTGAAGGCTCAGTTGGAAGCGTCTCACCGTAGACGCGGCGCAGCCGGGCATGGGTCAGATACAGATACTTTTCGGCCCGCGTAATGGCGACATAGCAGAGGCGCCGCTCTTCTTCCAGCGCCGCATTGTCACCCGATGAACGCGAATGGGGAAAGAGGTTCTCCTCCAGCCCGGCGATGAAGACAAGCGGAAACTCAAGCCCTTTCGCGGCATGCATCGTCATCAGCGTCACCGGGGCCTCCCCCTCATACTGGTCAGTGTCAGAGACCAGCGCCGCGTGGTCAAGAAAGTCGCGCAGGGTCTCACCGCGCTGCTCCGATTCGACCGCTGCGTTGACCAGCTCTTCGAGGTTGAGCAATCGTGCCTCCGCCTCTTCGCTCCCCTCGCTCTTCAGCATTCGCTCATACCCGCTCTCAATAATCGCCGACTTGATCAGCTCGCCAAGCGGGTTGGATGGATCAGCGGCCTGAGTGGAGAGCGAGTTGACCAGGTCGTGGAAGGGCTTGAGTGCATTGACGACCCGGGCCGGCAGCGTCTCCTCCGCGACGATCCGCCTGACGGCCTCCCACATCGGGATCTCCCACCGTGTGGCAAGGCGGTCGATCTCATCGAGCGAAGACTTGCCAATTCCCCGTGCCGGGGTGTTGATCACCCGCAGCAACGCCATCCCATCGGCCGGGTTGAGCGCCAGCTTGAGGTAGGAGATGATATCCTTCACCTCGGAACGCTCATAGAAACTGAAACCGCCAACCAGGTTGTATCGGATACCCGCCCGCCGACAGGCCTCTTCAAAAAGGCGCGACTGGGCGTTGGTTCGGTAGAGAACCGCTGCCCGCAGCGATGGCTCCTTTCGCCGATGCTCCTCGATCCGCGAGATGATCCAGCGCGACTCCTCCTCGCCATCGTAGAGCTGGGCATAGCGTAGCTTCTCCCCCTCGTTGTTGTTGGCGCGGAGTACTTTATCGAACCGTTCGGTGTTGTGGGCGATGACGTGGTTGGCCGCCTGCAGAATCCGTGCCGTCGACCGGTAGTTGTCCTCAAGCTTGATCACCTTCACGTTCGGAAAGTCCTTCTCAAAGCCGAGAATGATCTGGAAGTCCGATCCGCGCCAGCCATATATCGCCTGTGATTCGTCACCGACCACGCAGAGGCTCCGATTTTGCCAGAAATCGTCCGGACGACGGCCGAGGTTGAGCGCCAGATCGCCTTCGACCAGCATCCGGGTCAGCGAGTACTGAATACCGTTGGTGTCTTGAAACTCGTCGACCAGAACGTGGCGAAAGCGCTGGTGATAGTAGTGGCGCGTCTCTGTCGAGTGGCGCAGGAGCTGCACCGTCATCAACAGCAGATCGTCGAAGTCGAGCGCATTCGAGTTATGGAGTCGCTGCTCATAGAGCGGATAGATCCGGGCGATCTCCTGTTTACGCGTCACTCCGTGATCGGCACGCGCGGCGTAGCTCTCCGGGCTCTCCCCTCGATTTTTGGCGCCGCTGATCGCACTCTGCACGACGCGTGGCGTGAGCTGCTTGTCGTCCAGTCCACAGTCTCGAATGCACTGCCGAATCAGTCGCTGCTGTTCATCGGCGTCATAGATGGTGAAGCTCCGGGTGAAACCTCGCTCGAGCTTCTCGATGTCCCGGCGCAGAATCCGGACACAGAGGGCGTGGAATGTCGCAATCAGTGGTGAACCTGAGCGCGGTTCATCGCCGAGCAGTCGCTCGACCCGCTCCCGCATTTCACCGGCCGCCTTGTTGGTGAAGGTCACCGCGAGAATCTGCTCCGGTCGAACCCCGGCCTCTTCGATCAGGTGGGCGATCCGAAAGGTGATCACCCGCGTCTTTCCGCTGCCCGCTCCGGCCAGGATTAGTACCGGTCCCTCAGTGGTGGTGGTTGCCAGGCGCTGCGCCGGATTGAGACCGTCCAGCCTCTCACCTCCTGACGGCGCTGGTGGTCGGCTCGCCGGGCGCTTTACGATCGATGGAGGCGGCTCCGGCGCCCGCCGCGTGCTCGGTGGACGGACTGCCGCCGGCGGAGCGACCGGCTCCTCCTCCGCCTCCGTCAGCTTACCCTCGCTCAGGGCCTGCAATTTTTCGAATAATGGATGATTCATTGGATATTGAGCCTACAGCAGCATCTTCGCAATCGTCTGCCGCTGCATGTTCGAGGTTCCCTCATAGATCTGGCCGATCTTGCAGTCGCGATAGTACTTTTCGACCGGATAGTCGCGAACATAACCGTAGCCGCCATAGAGATTGACGGCCATTGAGGCAACCTCCTCGGCGATCTCCGAGCTGAAGAGTTTGGCCATGGCGGCTTCGCGGATGAATGGTTTGCCGGCATCCTTCAGGCGTGCCGCATTGTAGACCATCAGCCGTGCCGCCTCGACCTTGACCGCCATGTCGGCAAGCTGAAACTGCACCCCCTGAAAATTGGCAACCGTCTGGCCAAACTGTTTACGCTCTTTGGTGTAGGCGAGCGCACACTCGAGCGCACCGCTGGCGAGTCCGAGCATCTGCGCTCCAATCCCGATCCGCCCTTCGTTAAGGGTCTCGATCGCAATCTTGTACCCCTTGCCAATCTCACCGAGAACGTTCTCTTTTGGTACGACGCAGTCGTCGAAGAGCAGTTCGGTGGTCGAGGACGCCCGGATGCCCAGCTTCTCCTCTTTCTTCCCAACGCTGAATCCGGAGAACCCCTTCTCGACGACGAAGGCGGTGATTCCCTTGTAACCCTTTGCCGGGTCGAGGTTGGCAAAAACAATGAAGATTCCAGCCTCGTTGCCGTTGGTGATCCACATCTTGCGGCCATTGAGAAGATAGTGGTCACCACGATCCTCGGCCCGGGTCTGGAGGGCGAAGGCGTCCGACCCGGATCCGGCCTCACTCAGACAATAGGCGCCAATGGTGTCGGTGCAGAGCCGTGTCAGGTAACGCTGCCGCAGATCTTCGTTTCCGAAATTGACAAAGGCGTTGATCACCAGCGTATTGTTGACGTCGACGCAGACACTGACGGAGGCGTCGACCCGCGCCAGCTCCTCAATTGCCAGACAGGCCATGAAGAAGGATCCGCCTGATCCGCCATACTTCTCCGCTGGCTCAATCCCCATCAGACCCAGTTCGAAACATTTTGCCAGGATCTCCGGCCGCAGCTTCTGCGCTTCGTCCATTGTTCGGACGTAGGGGCGAATCTCCGCCTCGGCAAACTCCCGCACGGTCGATGCCAGAAGCTGCTCCTCCTCGGAAAGAATGGTCAGGGGCTGGGGAACCTTAGTTGATGACGTCTCGTCGCTCGGATTCATTGCATCTCCTTTCACCCTTGGGACCCGGTTCGATAATGACTGCCTGCCACCAGGCTGAAATACCAGATGACGATAATAACCGATTCAACGCACGAAGAGCCATCAGCGACAACAGGATGGCTCGCAAAAAAGAGCGCTCGCCCGGCGGCGGTGCCGCCCTGTCAATCGGTGATGAGAACTGGACTTCTGGTCGACTCCGGTTATATCCTACCCCGCAAAGTGCTCAATCGGTTTTTACTAACAAGTTTTACCACACGTTTTTACCGCTGGGATTTACAGGAGAATCGACCCATGATCAGCAGAAGAGAATTTGCGCGTCGGACTGCTC
>JBEGMZ010000389.1:0-3080 GCA_041182745.1 Acidobacteriota bacterium | reverse complement strand
GATATCGAGGTTGACCGGCTGGTCGGAAGCCAAAGTGAAGATTCGCGCGTTTCGAGCGCGTAATTTGATGCGGCGAGTGCTGGCGCGTCTGAAGCTGACCGAGCGAAGGCTTTCAGGAGGTTGAGTGAGTTTCAGGAGTGGGGGTTATGTTGACCAACAAAATTAAAGCGCAACTGATGCTTTTGGTGACATTCTTTTTTGGGGTGGTAACAGGAGCAGTGGGACTTCGGCTGTATGAGAGCAGGTTTGGAGAGGGTAGAAACAGCGACCAGGCGTTATTGGCCGACCTGAACCGGACGCTTGATTTGAGTGATCAGCAGCGGGCAAGGATTGAAGATATCCTGACGCAGTCGCGACAGGAGTACCAGGAGTTGCGGAACCAGAATCGACCGCTCTTTCATGCGGTTAGGGATCGAGCAAGACAACGGATCAAGAGCGAGCTGAGTGAAGAGCAGCAGCGACGCTATGATGAATGGAATCGCGAACAGGATGAGAAGCGCGAAATGCAGCGAAACCGTTAATCCCCGGGGGGCGGTTCAACGGAGATTCTGGTTCCCTGCCCTTATCCTTGGCGTAATTGTAGTTGCGCCGCAGGTAGGATGTGGGTGGTGGAGGGCTTCGGACGGGCTGGAGATTCAAACAGAAAAAGGACAGGAGGTCCAGGATCTCCGCTTTGGTGATGATCCGGGGGCAGAGCGGCTACGATCACTGGTCTTCAATGGACTTACGAGACAGGATGAGCATTTGGCGACAGTTCCCGATCTTGCCACGAACTTTGAAGCGGACCCGGGCTTCAGGAAGTTCACCTTTCGATTTCGATCCGGGGTCAGGTTTCACAATGACCGGGTATTAAGCTCGCTCGATGTCAGATACACATTTGTGACGATGATGAGTGAGGATTCCCGTCCGGGTCGTGGTGGACTGTTTCGGCGGTTGATTGAATCGATTGAGGTTCCTGATGCCCGGACAGTTGTCTTCAATATTCGCGAGCCTTTCCCTGATTTTGCGAGAGCAGTCAGCGGTGTTGGGATCATTGCGGAGGATACGGCACGAGAGCAGAGGACGAATCCGATTGGAACCGGCCCCTATCGTTTTGTCGGATACGATGGTAGACAGACGCTCCGGTTGAGACGAAACAACGACTATTTTGGTGCGCAAAGGTGAAGAGGAGATGTCCTTACAAAAACTGCTCGGAACGGTGATGGTTCTACTGGTCTGCAATCTGGCCGCGGCAGTTCAATCCAGTGCCAGTCCGGAGCAACCGCGCCCCAACATCATCCTCTTTCTGGTCGACGATATGGGATGGCAGGAGAGCTCACTTCCCTTCCATACGGAGCCGACGGTTCTCAATCGACGTTACCATACCCCGGCGATGGAGCGGCTGGCGAGGGAGGGATTGAAGTTCACGCGTGCCTATGCCTCATCAGTCTGCTCACCGACCCGGATCAGTATTCTGTCAGGGATGAATGCGGCCCGGCATGGAGTAACCAACTGGACATTACGCCGCGGGCTTTCGCCAGATGATCGCCATGCCAGGTTCGATCCGCCAGCCTGGAATGTCAACGGTGCGACGACCTTTGCCGGCATTGAGCGGACGGTTCGGATCACACCGTTGCCGGAGATGCTGCGTGGGGTCGGTTACCGGACGATTCATATCGGGAAGGCCCATTTTGGGGCACAGGGTACACCGGGGGAGGATCCACGCCACTTTGGCTTTGAGGTCAACATCGGAGGTCACGCGGCTGGAGCGCCTGGGAGCTACTACGGGAGACGAAACTTCAGTTCAAGCTGGCGGGGTCGAGAGGGGGATCGAATATGGGACGTACCGGGACTTGAAAGATGGCATGGTCAGGAGGTCAACCTGACGGAGGCATTGACAGTCGAGGCCATAAACGCGATTGAGCAGGCCGTAGAGGATGGGCGTCCCTTCTACCTTGGGCTATCCCACTACGCGGTTCATGCACCGTGGGAGGAGGATGAGAGGTTCTACCAGAAATATATCGACCAGGGGTTGAAGCCATTCGAGGCGATGAGAGCATCGATGATTGAGGGCATGGATCGATCTTTGGGTGACATCCTTGCGGCACTCGATCGCTTTGGAGTTGCAGATAGAACGATGGTGATCTTTGCATCGGACAATGGGGCACCCCACGCAGTCCCGGCCAGCCTTCCGCTACGGGCGCAGAAGCTGGCACCCTATGAGGGCGGTATTCGGGTTCCGATGCTCATACGATGGCCGGGGAAGGCAGGGCCAGGGACGACATATCAGCAGCCGGTAATCATCGAGGACCTCTTTCCAACGATCCTCGCGGCGGCCGGAGTTGAGTGGCGCCAGCGGACAGTTCAGGTGGTAGACGGACGCAACCTGTCGCCGGTGCTGGGTGGACGCCGCGAGGCAGGCCCAGCGCGAAGGTTGATCTTCCACTTTCCCCACCAGTATTACGGGCAGGGACCTTTCAGCGCGATCATCTTCGGTGAATGGAAACTGATTCATCACTATGATGACCAGCGGAATGAACTCTTCAACCTCGCGACCGATCTGGGAGAGACGACCGACTTGGCACGGAAGGATGGCCGCCGCACCTGCGAGCTTTTGAGGCAACTCGCGACCGAATTGAAAAGGCGGGGAGCCCGACGGCCAATCGACCGGGCGACCGGGCGGGAGACCTCCCTGCCCGACTGCCCGGCGATTTTGAATCAGACCAGCTTCCAGCCTTTGCGGTAGGCGCGTTTGATATAGCGTGCCGCCTCTGGAGCGTTGGTCGCCTGGAGTTTGGCGGCATCCCAGAGCAGCTTTTTACCAGTGCGATAGGCGACGTTGCCAAGATGGTTGGCCTCAGTGAGCCATCCGGCGTAGTCGAAGTTACAGGTTGTCGGAGCGCCTGTCTTACAGGCGTGGATCCACTCGGCATGGTGGCCAAGGGATTTGGGAATGAAAGGTTCAGGCCGCTTGAAGTTGGTGAAGCGATCTTCAGGGAGAAGGACGAGCTTGCCATAATCGGAGAGGAGCAGCCCCTTCTCACCAACGAAGAGGACACCATTGGCCCATTGCGGTATTCCCTTCTCCTGCCAAATTTGAG
>JBEGMZ010000388.1:0-3615 GCA_041182745.1 Acidobacteriota bacterium | reverse complement strand
CCGATATGGTCAGGGTGAGAGGGTTGCTGTTCTCGGAGATGACGCCTGAGATCGGATCGATCACCGAAACGGCGAGAGATACCGGTCCGGGGCTGCTCGCAGGCACTTTGACCCGAAGGGCCGGTCGGCCACTGCTGTCGGTGACGATCTCGTTATCGAATGGGTTGGTGATCGCGACGAGCGCACCGTTACGAAAAAAGGTGACGAACTGATTGTTTGGGACGGGCGAGATCCCGGTTCCAGTGATGGTGATGCGGCCACCAACCGGTGCGCTCGCCGGGGTGACGGTGGAGATGACCGGTCCGGGGAGCGCGACCGAGACAACGGCGGAGGTGAGAATATTGCTGTTTCTCAGCAGCGCCCTGGCTTCAACAAGGGCCGCTCCCGGCCCAACACGCTCCACATTGAAGGTCGTGGTCGTCTGTCCCACAGGAATACTGATGGTACCCGGCACCTTGATTACCGCGGGATCGTCGGTCTGAATGCTGATGGTCAGACCTCCAGTCGGAGCCGGCTCTGTCAGGGTGACACTGACCGGCACTGTGGACGAGTTCGGGGCCATATCGATAGTGAATGGTGACAGCACGAGGCCAGCCTGCCTGGTGTCGCTGAGAGGGATCGTTCCGACGCTGGTGATGCCGCCGGCGACAACGGGGGTCAGGTTGGAGACTCCCCTCGGCGGTGTGCCGAACTGCTGGGAGATGATCGACTCTACCTGCAGCCGGTCAGCCGTAGCCGCGACATCATTAATGCTGAAGCCTCCATTCTGGTCGGAGACGCTGGATCGTCCATTGACCATCACTCTGGCGCCAGAGACCGGGAGTCCGATCTGGTCGATAACCCGGCCGGTGACGGTGGTAGTTCTGGACGGGGTTGCCACCATCCAGAAGCTGGCAATGTCAACCACCCGACCCTCAGACTCGATCCTTGAGTTGTCTGAAGAGACGATTCCGGTGCCACGGCGGACAAAGAGACCAGTTGAGGCGTCATATCGGTAGAGCGGGAGGCGGTCACCGGGCCTGAGCTTACTCGGATCCGGGTTGGGAAAGCTGAGGGATGCCCCCGGCTGAAACCTGGTTCCAAGCGGGGTCACCTGAGCGATTGCCGCCGGGCTGACCCCAACCGGCATGGTGATACCTGGCAGCCGTGTTCCTTCAAGGACGGTCAGTTGAACCTGTCCGCTCAGCTTGCCGTCGGGAAACCGAACACTGGTTCCGAGCGGTACCTCGAGGGTCACGCCACGATTGCTGATGGTCACCGACTTGGCGAGAGGAGAGAGCTGGGATTCAGCCTCCGGGGTGGCCCGGGTGTAAAGGTTTCCGGAGTTCTCCCGCTGCTTGCGTGCCAGTGCGTCGATGAGCTGCACCCGCTGGAAGTTCATGGAGTTGCCGGCTGGTGGGCCAATCGCCCCGCCAATACTGGCAGCACCGCCGTTGATCTGCTGAAGGCTGATCGGTTGCGAGATCTGATTGTCACGGTCGGGCTGTGCCGGCAGCTTCAGTGTTACCGAGGGGTAGGGTGGAGAGCTGGCATTTGTTCCGCCGTCGACCTCGACCAGCGAGATACCGCTCGGTATATCTGAGAGGACGAAGGTGCCCTGAGGAGTAGTGCGGACGCTGATATTGGTTCCGGCAAGCCGGACGGTGACATTGTTGAGCGGCGATGGCGGAGTTGAGGCGGTGCCGGTCGACTGGATAATTCCGCTGATCGAGGTCCTGACCTTGAAGACTTCGATACTGCGAGCCTCAAGCTGTTTCGCCTGTACTGTCACCTGACCAGATTGAGCACCAAAGGGAACGATCACGGTCAGCTGGCTGGCAGAGGCAGCGACGACTCTGGCCTGGGCCGGCCCGAAACGGACCGTATTCTCTTCGGGGTTGGTCGAGAAGCCATTACCGCGAATGATAATGGTCTCTCCGGCGAGGGCCGGTGCGGTTGCGCCAAATCCGCTGATGGTCAGCCCCGAACCGGTAGTGCCGGCAAGATCGATTGTGACCGCGTTCGATGAGACTCCATTGACGACAATCGTCACATCCACCAACCCGCGCCCCCTGAGCGAAGGTGGAAGTCGCAGATTGACCTGATCCAGGCCGGCAAAGCTGTCAACGCTGCCAAAGTACTCGATGGGAATCTCGATGCCACCGATGAGTCCGCGGATCGAGTTGGCCTGGGCGTTACGGATGCCGGTGCCGTAGAGGATAAGGTAGGCCGGTCTCTCCACCGTGCCAGCATCGATCGGGGCGGGGATGTGGCGTGCAGGATTGGCCGGATCGATGCGGTATGGCGGCGACGAGTCATAGCTGAAGGAGCCGGTCGCTCCGATCCGTCCGACCAGTGCCACCGGGGCGCCACCGCCATTAGCGTCAATGGTGAAGATTGACGGGCCGGTAGGTGCGATGCGCACAATACCGCGCGAGACGATCTGATCGCCATTGGGCTGGGTGGTTGTGATGACCACCTCTCCATCACCCGGCGGAGTGTTGGCGGGTACGAGGTAGTTTACCTGGCTGGCCGACACAAAAAAGAGGGGGGCCGGAATGTTGCTGACCAGAACCCGCGTTGTGAGCAGTGAGGTTGGAAGTGGCGTGCTCGGAGCAAGGGCCGTCCCGGTTGCCAGCTGGGAACCGAACGCCGCGACGATCGAATTTGGGGCGAGCGCTCCGGGGGCGCCAATATAACTGGCCGCTGAAACGCTGACTATCGGAACACTGTTCTGAATGGTCACCGCCGCTCGTGCCGTTCCCGGCCAATAGCCAATCTTCCACCCTGTAAAGACGACCAGCAGGGCCACCGCAAGGGTGACCGCGAACCGCCCGGAGAAAGTTGTGCAGACATGTCGGTATGTTCTTGAAATCATATTTATCGCTCCCTGTCGCGGGGAGGCGAGATCCACTCGCTCCGACGACTATTCCGCGAAATTGTCAGGTGTGTGCCAAATGTGCCTTCGGGCGATATTATACGGGCTGGAGGAAATCGATGTAAATGAGGTATTCAATTGATGTCGCTGAAGCTGCCACGAAAATTGGCCATCACGTGCGTTTGACGGATCTGGAGTACTCTCCAGGGCTCAGCGCGATGACCGGTGCGGAGGTCTGGCTCAAGCTGGAGCATCTCCAGCATACCGGTTCCTTCAAGTGGCGGGGAGCCCTCAACCGAGTGCTCTCACTCACTCCGGAGGAGCTGGCGCGGGGGATAGTTACCGCGTCGAATGGAAATCACGGACTGGCAGTCTGTCGGGCGGGGGCGATGGTCGGGGTGCGACCACGCGTCTGCCTGCGGCACGGGATAGCCGCCGAGCGGCTTGAGATGATCAGAAGGCTGGGAGGCGATCCGTTTCTCATTGGCGAGAATCCGCTCGAGGCCGAGCAGTACGGGCGAGAGATGGCGATGAGGAACGGGCAGACTTTCATCTCGCCATACAATGATCCGTGGGTCATAGCGGGGCAGGGAACAGTGGGTCTCGAGATCGGTCGCCAGCTTGATGGCATCGATGGGGTCTTCGTGGCAGTGGGAGGAGGCGGACTCATTGCGGGGATCGCGCTTGCGCTGCGAGAGGTCGGATCCGGCGCCCGGGTGGTTGGCTGCTGGCCGCGGAACTCGCCGGTGCTTTACGAG
>JBEGMZ010000387.1:0-6052 GCA_041182745.1 Acidobacteriota bacterium | reverse complement strand
TGATAGCCCCAGTTGCGCATGGACGGATTCCAGAGGTGGCCGGTGACAGGCCAGCCGACACCGCCGTACTCACCGAGGACGATGGCGCGATCGGGGCTGGGTTTCGGTTCGAGTGGAGTAGGCTGATAGGTGTGGAGGTCGAAGATTTCGCCGACACTCATATCGAGCCATCCGCTGTCGGCGTTGACGACGCGACTGGGATCGATCGCCTTGACCCACTGGGCGAGAGCCTTCGATTCATACTGTCCCCAGCCCTCATTGAAGACGACCCAGACGACGATCGATGGTGAGTTGTGGAGTCGACCGAGCATGCGGCGTAGCTCCAGTTCGTGCTGTTCGCGGCTGGTCGCAAGGCGAAAGGGTTCTCCTTCGTCCAGGCTCGAGTTACGAAGGGCCTTGTTGAAGCCGGAGGGCATATCCTGCCAGACGAGCAGGCCGAGACGGTCGCAGTGGTAGTAGTAGCGGGCCGGTTCAACCTTGATATGCTTGCGGAGCATATTGAAGCCGGCGCTGCGGAGCCAGGCGATCTCCCAGCGCATGGCCTCATCGGACGGCGGGGTGTGAAGCCCGTCAGGCCACCAGCCCTGGTCGAGCGGGCCGTGCTGAAAGAGGGGCTGACCATTCAGAAGGAGCGCCGGCTGTCCGGCGACCGGGCCTCGGCCGATCGAGATCCTACGCATGGCGAAGTAGCTGGTGATGGTCTCAACCGGACCTCCCTCAACGGAGGCCTTCGCGAAGAGCTCGCGCTCGGTCGCGCCAAAGCGGAGGCGGGGCGGGCTGTTGGGCTTTGCCGGGTCGGGTGGTGGAGGCCACGGAGCCTTGACGCGAACCAGCTCGGCCTTCAGATCATAGAGAAAGGGATCGGATGGCGACCAGAGCCGGGCGTTCGGGATCTTCAGAAAGCCGGCCCGGTTGATGCGAATGATGATCGAAGCAACGGGCTGACCGGACGCGGCAGCGGAGAGCCGGACGGCCCAAGTCTCGTCATTGACCGCTTCGTTGGTGAGGGCGACGACATTCAGTCCTCCGGCATCGATGTCTGGTGTCAGGCGCAGCTCAGCGAGGTGGAGCGTCGCGGGAACCGGCTCGATCCAGACGGTCTGCCAGATGCCGGAGACGGGCGTATACCAGATGCTCGAGGGTTTGAGCTGCTGCTTTCCACGCGGCTGCTCACCGGTATCGGTCGGATCGGTCACGCCGACGACAAGCTCATTCGCTCCGTCCCTCAGAAAAGGGGTGATGTCGATCGTGAAGGGATCGAAGCCACCGAGGTGTGATCCGGCGATCGCACCATTGACCAGGAGGACCGTCTCATAATCGACGGCCCCAAAGTTGAGCAGAATCCGCTCGCCTCGCCATTCGCCGGGGATGGTCAGCGCACGGCGATACCAGAGCCGCTGATTCGGGAGGAGCGGCCTGCCTACCCCGGAGAGCGCGGACTCGACGGCAAAGGGGACGAGAATCTTTCCGTCAAACCTCGTCGGAGCCGGAGCCGTCTGTGGGGTGATCGCATAGTCCCAGAGTCCGTTCAGGTTCTGCCAGCGCTCACGGACAAACTGCGGACGCGGATATTCGCGCCAGGCATTGTCGGGGGTCACCTTCTCTCCCCACGTGGTCTTGAGGGTTACGGGTGCCGGCTGCCAGTCAGGCGTCTGGGCGGCGATGCCGAGAACGACGAGGAGAAGGAGAAGGGGCGTTGCAGTAACTCTTTTCATTTGATCATCCTTAATCTGCCGTCCCCGACCTCGAGGGGCGCGGGCGGATCCGGGGTGAAGCGTTGGCGGCTTCCAGGCAGCGGATCGGTGTGGGTTGAGAGTGTCAGCTTTGTCAGGCCGACGATGAGGAGCGGAACGAGAAGCCAGCCTATTATCAGTTTCACTCCGGGACGCCAGGAGTAATCTGTCGCGGCGACCTCTTTGACGGGCAGAGCCGGTTCTGCGCGGTAGCAGATGGCAAGGCAGGTGATCAGAATTCCCGTCAGCCAGAAGCCGACGTGAACCGAGAGGATGCCCCGGGTGTTGAGGTGCGACACGACGCGGGTGAAATCACCGACGATGAAGAGCCAGGTGATGGCGATGAGAAGCAACTGGGCACGGCCGGCCGGATCGACCGGGATAGTGGGCAGCTCATCGCGGAGATGGCGGCAGATCGCCGTCGCGATCAGGCCCGAGAGGGCGAGGGCGATCAGAAAGACCCAGCCGCGTGGCCCAATCCCGAGCAGCGGTTCGCTCAGCTGGCCGCGCTCAATCCAGACCCGCAGGTTGGTCACGAAGTTCTCCCACGGCATGACGATCAGGAGAACGGCCAGTGAAAAGCCACGCAGCGACCGCGCTGGCTTATTCAGCCCGAGCGGGGTCAGTCCCTCACGCACCAGCCGCTGCACGGCAAGCCCAAGGCCGGCTCCCATAATCAGTCCGAAGAGCCGCTCCATCCATTTCCAGTAGTCCAGATGTTGAAGGGCTTCGTAGCGTCCGATCGGCCCCCAGCCGGCGCGTCCGAGCATCTGCACGAAGTCACCGATCGCAAAGCCGAGCCCGCCCGCGAGCAGGCCGCAGACCACCAGCAGTAGTGTCGCCCGATTCCCTTCCCGCCAGAGGAAGATGGTGAGGGCGATCGCGAGTCCGACACACCCGGCCCAGTTGTCACTGCGCGGGGGTGTCATCCGCAGTCCAAGGGTCAGAGTCAAAATGCCATAACCGGCGCACCATCCGCCGGCGAGCATCAGAAGCAGCCGGGCCGGATCACGCCAGCGATCACCGAAGAGTTTAAGTAGCAGCCCGATCAGCAGTGCCGAGGTTGCCGCCACCCAGTCGGTATCATCAAATGGCCAGCGGTCTTCAAGCCGGGCGGAGAGACCGGACAGATCGAGCAGCAGCCATAGAGCGTAGAGGGTTGAGAGCGGGATCACAAACGATTCGAGCCGCCGGCTCTCCCAGGTCAGACCAAGACCAAGGATGCCGGCGCCGATGCCACCCCAGAGCGCGCCGATCAGAAAGAGCGAGGCGAAGCCATAAGCGACATCCGGAAATGAGGCGCTGGCGGTGTAGCCAATCACGATGCCGTAGCTCATCTGACCGCCAAAGGCCCAGCCAAGCGCTCCGAGCATCGCCACGGTCGGGGTCCGCGCCAGCCAGTCGGTCCGTCCTGACGTGAAGACGATGGCAAGCGCGACGAGGGCTCCGGGCAGCATCGCTCCGGCTTCATGGCCATAGTCGCCACGAATTCCCCAGCCGAGGGACATCGCAAGGGCAGCGAGCAGCGGCATTTGGATCGATCGAGTCATTCCCTGCTCCGGCCCTACTTTGATCGACTCAGCTCGAGGACTACATCCCAGTGAAAACGGACAAACTTGTGGAGTGACTCTTCGAGGATGCGCTCCTGGTCGCTGTGGGCACCAAAACCGCGCGGGCCATCCTCGCTGTCGATGAGTGGGCCGATACCATAGCTCTCGACACCCTTTGCCCGGAGATAGGCCATATCGGTCGCCCCGGTGCTCATCGTCGGCAGAGTGACGGTGTTGTAATGGCGGGTTGCGGTTGCCTCGAGCACCTGGAAAGCTTCGGAATCGATCCGCGAGGGACGGGCCACCGGTCGGGTGTTCTGCTGATCCATGGTCACGGTGACCGCCGGATCGTTGATGACTCCACGAATCTCATCGAGCAGCCGTTCGATCTTCTCATCAGAGAGGGCCCGGACATCGAGGATCGCCTTCGCTTCGGAGGGGATGACGTTGACCTGGTAGCCGCCATTGAAGATATTGGGCGAGATCGAGGTTCGGAGCATCGAGCTGTGGCGCGGTTCATTGACCGCCAGATACTCCTGGACCATCGCCGATTGAGTCGGATCGCTCAGGCCAAGGTATCTCTTTGCCTCCTCCGGGCTGCTGATCTTTGCGAGCCGTTCGAAATAGGCGCTGGTGGTCTGATTGAGCCGCATTGGGGTCTGCCAGGCGGAGACACGGGCGACGGCGCCAGCGAGGTGGGCGATCGGATTGGTTCGCAGTGGAACTGAGCCGTGGCCGGCCGGACCGCGGGCGGTCAGTGTCACGCGATACGGAATCTTCTCTGAGGTCTGGATCGAGGCGAAACGAATCTTCCCATCAGTTCGGGTCACGCTGCCACCCTCGGCGAAGCAGTACTCGGCATCGATCTCCGCCCAGTGGTTGTTGACCATAAACTGGATGCCCCATTTGGTGCTCGCCTCCTCTCCGGCCTCGGCGAGGAAGATTACGTCGCGATCGAGCGGTATCTTCTGCCGCTTCAGTTCGAGCATGACCATCAGGCAGGCGACGACATTATCCTTGTCATCAACCGTACCGCGACCATAGACGTAGCCACCCTCGCGGGTCGCCGAGAATGGGGGGTGGGTCCACTTCGCCGGGTCGACTTTGACAACGTCGGTATGACCCATAATCAGGATTGGCCGCTTCCGGCCGCTGCCGCGAAGCCGGGCGACCAGATTCGGGCGCTGCGGATCGAGGGCGAAGATCTTCGTCTCGATGCCCTCCCGCTCCAGGACGCCCTTGAGGTAGTCGACGACCAGCTTCTCATTGCCGGGCGGATTGCTGGTGTCGAGCCGGAGGATCGCCTGGAAGTGGCGCATCGTCTCCTCCTCGATTTGAGCCCGGTCCTGGGCATTGGCAGAAACTGCGGCGAGAAGTGCCAGCAGCATCGCCGTGTGGAGACCTTTCTTGAGGTGGGTCATGATGTTTGAACTTCCTTTTTCGTTATTTTAGGAGATCTGGGTGATGGGAATTATCGGTTCCTCATCAACCGGCAGCTCATCGCGGAAGAGCCGGGCGAGGAAGGGCGGAGCGATCAGCGTGGTGGCGATCGCCATAAACAGGACAACACCGTAGACACCATCGCTGATGACGTGCAGTCCGAGGCCGATCTGCGCGACAACGATCCCGACCTCACCGCGTGGAACCATTCCCATTCCGATCTGAATGGCCTTTCGGCGTCCCATCGACCAGGCGGCAGCTCCGCAACCAATCAGCTTTGAGAGTACCGCCAGCGCCGTGATGATCACCGCCAGCAGAATGGTTGACCGGTTGAGAAAAGCGTCCAACTGGAGCTGCATTCCGATGCTGACAAAGAAGAACGGCAGCAGAAACTCGGTTACCGCCTCCGCCTGGTGCGGCATATCGGTATTCTCCGAGGCCTCGGCAAGCGCCATTCCGGCGAGAAAGGCTCCGATGATCGCGGCGACTCCGATGTAACTGGCAACCAGGGCAAGCCCGAGGCAGAGTGAAAGCCCAAAGACAAGGTAGGACTGGCCAACCCGCAGCCGCTCAATCCGGGGGCGGATGCGGTTGACGGTTCGGGCTCCGACGACAATGATCAGCAGCGTAAAGCCGATCGCGAGGCCAGCGGTCATCAGAATCTGCAGATAGTCGACATTGCCCTTCGCGAGGCTGCTGACAACCGCAAGGATCAGCAGTCCAAGAATATCATCGATCACCGCCGCCCCGAGAATTACCCGGCTCACTTCGAGGCTCAACAGCCCCATCTGACCGAGCACCCGCGCCGTGATGCCGACGGAGGTTGCGACCATGGCCGAACCGACAAAGATCGACTCGATCGAACTGGCACCCCAGGCGAGCATAATCACCCACCCAAGGATGAACGGGACGATGACTCCGAAGACGGCCACGGCCAGCGCGCGGCCGCCGACCCGGAAGATGTCCGAGGGCTTGGTCTCAAGACCGACCAGAAAGAGCAGAAAGATCACTCCGATCTCGGCGAGCGCCGCGGTGAGCTCATTTGGCGTCACCAGACCGAGCAGGCCCGGGCCTACCAGGATGCCGGCGAGGATCTCACCTGCCACCGCCGGTTGACGCAGCCGCTCAAATATCTCGGCCGCCAGTTTTGCCGAGACAAAGATGATGAAGAGCGGAAGCAGCAACCCGCTTCCAACTGCCGATAGAAAGAGTGGAGGGAGGGCCCCGATGTTTTCAAGCATTCCTGTCATCACTGAAAGACCTCAGACTTTCCGCACCTCCCACCAGTTCCGTGCCCCCCGGTCAGCAGGATTCGTGACAGACCGGAGA
>JBEGMZ010000386.1:0-2750 GCA_041182745.1 Acidobacteriota bacterium | reverse complement strand
CATGTATAGCGCCAGAGTACTTGAACATCTCGAAAACCCCCGTCACATTGGCGAGGTCGTCGGAGCGACAGTGCGTGGTGAGTCGTTCAACCCGGTCTGCGGCGACCGGATGACCATTACTCTCCGGATCGACGACGGAGTAATCCACGAAGCCTGCTTCCTCGTCGATGGATGTCCTCCCAGCATCGCCGCCGGCTCTGTTCTGACCGGACTGCTGATCGGGCTGCCGGTCGCCGAGGCCACCCGGCTCACTCCACGACGGATCTCAACCGAACTGGATGGACTGCCCCGCAACAAGGAGCATTGTGCCATCCTCGCCATCGACGGCCTCCGGTCAGCGCTGGCCGCCCTGCCGGCGGATAAACGTCCGGGCCAGCCGGTCGAGGATCGAGTCGTGGATTAAGTTGTGGATAGAATTGGATAGAATGTGGATAGAATAGAGAAGACCGCAGCCTGAGAGAGGATCATCGCCTGTTATGACTGAGACCAGACGCCCGGTGCCACCGGATGAGGTTTTTGAGCGGATTGGAAGAGAATTGGGAGCCGACCGGGTAAGCCTCCAGACCGATGACCGGTTTCGGGTCGGCAGTGAGAAGCAGCGGGTAGTGGCGTGCCCGGAATCGGTCGGGGAGCTGGCTGAGCTGATGCACCTTGCCTTCTCCGAATCGTGGCGAATCATCCCCGCCGGTGGTGGAACCTGGCTCGGGATGGGCAATCCCCCGGCCGGGTTTGAGCTGGTCGTATCGACCGCGCGCCTGAATCGGCTGTGCGAGTATGAGCCGGCCGATCTGACCGCGACGGTTGAAGCCGGTCTTCCCCTCGCCGAATTCAACGCGACCGCGCGCCGCCACGGTCAGTGGATCCCGCTTGATCCATTCGGTGAACCCGCCTCAACCCTTGGTGCCACGGTCAGCACCGGCTCTTATGGCCCGCTGCGCTGCGGCTATGGCATCCCACGCGACTGGCTGATCGGTCTTCAGGTCGCTCACATCGACGGACGGCTGAGTCGCGCTGGTGGAAAGGTCGTCAAGAATGTTGCCGGCTATGACCTCTGCAAACTGTACACCGGCAGCTACGGGACTCTCGCCATCATCACTGAGATGACCTTCAAGCTCCGCTCAATCGCCCCGGCCGAGAAGACGATCGTCTTCCACCTCAACCGGCACCTCAACCGGCAAGCTGGTCAGACTGAGGCGATGGCGGCGCTGATCGAGCTGGCCGGGCAGCTTCGTCAGTCGTCACTGCAGCCGGCAGCGATGGAGTTATTGACTCCCCGGCAGAGCGAAACTCTGCCGATCGATCCCGAAGATGGTGCCCTCCTGCTCCGCTTTCTGCACGAACCCGAGGCGGTCGACTCACAGATCGAGGAGTGCGCAAAGATTGGAGAACAGTTCAATCGAACCATTCTCAGTCCAACCGAAGCCGCCGACTTCTGGACGGGCTACCATGCCGGCGAGACTGGCCCGACAGTTGCGGCCAGTCTGCTTCTGAACTTCCTTCCGGGCGACCTCGGTGAAGTTTTCAAACTCTCAAGTGAGCTGTTCCCGGGAGTTCAAGTCCGCGCCCACGCCGCCAATGGCTCGATCCGCATCCACTTCGGGGCCGACCAGACGGTTGAAGCGAGCCGGCTGATCCAACTCCGCGAAAAACTGGTGGCACGGGGTGGGGGGATGGTACTGACGCGCGGCAACGAAGAACTGCGCCGGCAGGTCGACACCTGGGGGCAGGTTGGTGAGACAGGATCCCTGATGATGGCAATCAAGAAGATGTATGATCCGCACCTCCTTCTCAATCCCGGACGGTTTGTGAACGGAATCTGAACCCCAGAACAACTCTTTCACTCGGAGAAGAACCGTGAATTCGGAAATAACCTCGGCACTGCCGACAACCACCCTCCAGACCGCGCTGAGCGGTGAGATGGAGAAGATCACCGGTTGCATCCACTGTGGACTCTGCCTGCCGGCCTGTCCAACCTACAATGAGGTTGGTAACGAGAACGACAGTCCGCGGGGCCGCATCTACCTGATGCGGGCTGTCGCCGAGGGTCGGCTCGACATCGCCTCCCCGACCCTCTCGCGCCACATCGATCTCTGCCTCGGCTGCCGCGCCTGCGAGACTGCCTGTCCGGCCGGGGTTCGCTATGGTCACCTGCTCGAATCGGCGCGAGAATCGATCCTCGAGCACGGATCGAAGGCCGGATTCGAGCCGCAGAAATGGATGCTCTCCCTCGGGCTCCGTCACATCTTCCCCTACCCGCGTCGGCTGGCCGTAGTACTCTCGATCTTTCGTCGGCTGCGCGACAGCTTCCTGACCCGTTTCGCCCTGGGGAACGGTATGCTCCGGCGTTTCTCCGCCCAGGCCGACTTCGCCCTCTCGCTGCTGACCGCCACCATCCCGTATCGATGGCACACCGGCCGGCGATCTTTGGAGGTCGATCCGACACAACTTCCGCCCGTCAACCGCGCCGAGTCACAACCGGTCGCTGTCTTCACCGGCTGTGTTATGGAGGGGCTCTTCACCGAGACCAACCGGGCAACGACCCGCGTCCTTGCCGTCAATGGGTGCCAGCCGGTCGCCGTTCCGACCCAGGTCTGCTGTGGCGCGCTCCACGCCCACGCCGGTGACCTGACCACGGCCCGCCAGCTGGCGCGACGCAACATCGACGCCTTTGAGCGCTTTCTTGCCTCCGACTCTGCCCGGTCACCCCTCATCGTCATCAACGCCGCCGGGTGCGGTGCGCTCCTCAAAGA
>JBEGMZ010000385.1:0-3318 GCA_041182745.1 Acidobacteriota bacterium | reverse complement strand
GTTAGCGAGTTGCCGCTCCGCTCAAGTTCCATCCGGATCAGGTAGGACTGACCGAGCGACCCGAACAGCAGATAGCGGCTCGGGTCGACCGGCACCGGCTGCGCGGAGACTGATGCTGCTGCCAGCGTCACCATCAGGATCAGAGTCTTCATCTGTACTCCAGGGGGCCGTAACTACAATACCGGCCCAATCCGCCAGGGAACGAACTCTTTGTGCCCCAGCAGCTCACTCTTGGTCCGCTGACCGGAGGCGACGCGACGAATCAGCTCGTAGATCTCCGTCCCAACCTCCTGGATAGTTGCCTCGCCATCGACGACACGACCGGCATTGATGTCGATATTGTCCTCCATGGCACGGGCAATCCGTGAGTTGGAGGAGATCTTGATCACGGGTACGACCGGATTGCCAATCGCCGAGCCGCGACCAGTGGTAAAACAGATCATATTTGCCCCGCCGGCGGCGAGGCCGGTCAGCGAGACCGGATCATAGCCAGGAGTGTTCATAAGTACGAACCCGGGGCGGTTGATTCGTTCGGCATAGGCAAAGACCCCGGTCAGCGCGGTCGTCCCGCCTTTGGCCACCGCGCCGAGCGACTTTTCACAGACGTTGGAGATGCCACCCGCTTTGTTGCCCGGTGATGGGTTGTCGTTCCAGTTCCCACCAAAGCGATTGAGGTAGTTCTCATACCACTCCTTGACGGCGATCACCTTCCGCCCGGTCTCCTCGTCGATCGCCCGACGCGTCAGCAGATGCTCGGCTCCCATGCACTCCGGAATCTCGGCCAGAACCGAGGTCCCACCTGCCCGAACCAGCAGATCGCTGGTGTATCCAAGCGACGGATTGGCGGAGATACCCGAGAAGGCGTCCGACCCACCGCAGTTGGTACCGAGGATGATTCTGCTCATCGGCTGCGGGCTGCGTCTCATCTCACGGCAGTGGGCGATCAGCTGTTCAACCTGCGCCACACCTCGATCGACCGTCTGGCGCGTCCCACCGCTCGACTGCATCTCAAGCCCCACAATCAGCTTTCCCTTCCGGAAATGCTGCTGTCCAAGCTGCGTCGTACCAATGTACTGCGAGAGCTGGTTGACCTCGCATCCAAGACTGACCATCAGCACCGCACCAACATTTGGGTGGTAGATCATCCCGGCGATCGTCCGCTCGAGCTGCCACGTGTCCTCCCCCTGGGTGTGGCCGCAGCCCTCCTGATGGGGAATCGCGACAACCCCATCAACCCCGTGCGTCTCCATCGTCACGTGGCGGAGCCGCTCGGCGATCTCTTCGGTGACGTGGCTCGAACAGTTCGATGTCGCAATCACTGCAATATAGTTGCGCGTTCCGACATCTCCATTCTCGCGCAGGTATCCATCGAAAGTGCCAGCCTCCTCCGGCGCCATAAATTGCGTGACCGGGGTCTGCGTCGCAAATTCATACTCCTTACCGCTGAAATCGGGCACGACATTCTGGGTGTGAACCCACTCACCCGGAGCGATGTCGGTCGTAGCCTCGCCAATAATCTCTCCATACTTCCGGACGCGATATCCGGTCGGTATCGGTTCAAGGGCGATCTTCTGCCCCGGGGTCATCGTCTGGCGCACCGTTACCCGATGGCCCCCGGCAGTGATCTCTGTTCCCTCCGAGATGGGAACCCTGGCCACGGCCACATTGTCAGCCGGATTGAGAATGATCACCGGCTCTGGCTTCGTCTTTTCAGTCATTCAGATTCTTCCTCTCACATCTATATCGGTCAGTATGGGTCAGTATCGGTCTGGGTTAGTCTGGTGTCGACCTGACACAAGGTCAGTTCTTTTCAAGCTTTTCGCGCCCCGTCCATCGGCCCTGACGGAAGATCGCATCAGGCGGAAAACGGGCCTCAAGATCGGGAGCGCTCCATTCAACGGTCTTCTGGCGAGAACTTTTATAGAAGAGAAGCGCGGCCTCACCACCAGTTCGCAGCGTTCCCCTTGCGACCGTGACGTGAAAGCCACGGGCATCAACGACGTCAAGCGCAGCAAAGCCTTCGAGGTCACCCAGATCCTGGATCGTTGCCCGCGTTCCCTCAACATTGACGGCGATGTCGGCCGCGAATGGCGGAAGATCAAAGCTCCCTTCACGGTAGCGGTTGACGATCGTCGCCCCACGAACAATCAACGGGATCATACCGCCGCTATTATTGAATGGTATCGAGTCGTAGATGGCCGGATCAGCCCGCTCGACGCCGCCACGCGCCAGTTCCTGCAACGTCCAGGCGAGCGCGGTGAAATTGAGCCGGACCAGATCCATCTCAGGACGGCCGTACCATCCCCCGGTCTCGATCAGAACGACCGGCGTTCCCCATTGACTTATCAGATCCCCAAACGCCCGTGGGTTGAAGGTATCATCGTAGCGCCCAATCTGTCCGGGAATAAAGCCGGAGAGTGCCTGAAACAGTGTCGAACAGACCTTCTTGGCGCGCATCCTTGCCGGATTGTCACGGCGGGCCTCATCGTGGGCCACTGCGAGGAGTGAGATGACTGCCTGACGTCCGGTCTCACCAACTGCGGTCCTGATGTTCTGATTGTGAAGATTGAAGCCAATCACCGGCTCCCACTCATCGCGCAGTCGCTTGAGCAGCCTCCCCTCTGGTGTCACCAGTCGTCGCGCGTCACGGTTGATGTCGATCGACTGCAGATTGCGCCGCTGGAAAAGCTCCGCCCCGTCCGGATTGAGCATCGGGACGGCCCGAATCGTCAAAGTCCGTGCCATCTCCGCCACCGCCGGCTCTTCGCGGTGCGTCTGCCAATAGTAGAAGAGATCGACCAGTGCGCTAGTCGCCGTCGGCTCATCGCCGTGCATCTGCGACCAGAGAAAGACCCGCACCGGACCGCGGCCAAACTCCAGCTGATAGATCCCACGCCCGGCCAGCGAGCGACCAACCTCATCGACCTTGACGCCGGCAACCTTCAACTCATTCAGGTAGACGAGGAGATCACGATGACGAACCTTCGATGGATCGATCCGGGTCAGGTGGTCAGTTCCCCATCGGGTGTGGTATTCCGAGGGGGTCTGCCCCCCAACTCCAGGCACGAGCATCGGTAATGAAAGCAGCAGACCAATCGTGAGATATCGAAATCGTAACATAGGCGCGATTTTACCCAACCTCTGGCAGGGAGGGAAGCCCAACGCCACTGAAATTGACCAATCCTCGCTCGACGGTTCAGGGCAATCGCATTAGTCGATTCGGTCACCGGCCCATTAGAAATATCACGAATGTAGGGGCGGTTCGTGAACCCCCCCAACATTCGTGATATTTCTACTGGGCCGGTGACCGAATCGACT
>JBEGMZ010000384.1:0-3524 GCA_041182745.1 Acidobacteriota bacterium | reverse complement strand
CCGCCCCACCATTCGAACTGCGGTTTGGTGAAGGGCTCGATCGCTCCGTCGGCAAGTGACAGCTCGTGGTTTGGAATCACTAGTCTGAGGTCGAGTCCGATGGTGTTTCCAAAACCCTGGCAGGTCGGGCAGGCGCCGTAAGGGTTGTTGAAGCTGAAGAGGCGTGGCTCTGGTGGCAGATACCCAAGCTGGCAGCTTTTGCACTCGAAACGTTCTGAAAAAGAGAACGTCCGGGGCTCGTCCCCGATGGTCTGGATCATCGCCTGGCCGTGGCCCTCCTGAAAACAGGTCTCGAGCGAGTCGACCAGCCGGTTCCGGATATCAGCTCGCAGGACCAGCCGGTCGACCAGTACGAAATAGCCGTCAAAGCTGCTCGCGGTGAAGCTCTCCGGCGCCTGCAGTTCAAGCGTCTCGCCGGTGGATTGGTGGTAGAGACGCGTAAAACCCCGCTGCATCAGGCTCATCAGGTGCGCCGGCAGATTGACCGATCGCGGCTTTTTCGCTCCGGATCGCGGCGCGCGGGCCGGTCGGCGCCGGCCACGTTCCGTTGTCTCGGCCTGCTCCGTCGACGTTTCGGTCTCATCCGTCAGCGCCTCCGTTCCGGCGTTGGCCGGGAAGAGGACCAGGAATCGAGTTCCCTCACGCAGCCCGGCGACGGTCTCGGCGATCGACTGCGGCGTATCCTGTCGCACTTTTGTCCCGCAGCGGCGGCAGATCGTCTGCCCAACGCGGGCGTAGAGCAGTCGCAGGTAGTCGTAGATCTCCGTCTGAGTCGCGACTGTTGAGCGCGGATTGCGGGTCGAGTTCTTCTGGCTGATGGCGATCGCCGGGCAGATGCCAAGCACCTCGTCAACCTCCGGTTTGTCCATTCGTTCAAGGAACTGACGCGCGTAGGCTGAGAGCGATTCGACATAGCGTCGCTGCCCCTCGGCGTAGAGCGTGTCGAAAGCGAGGGACGATTTGCCCGAACCGCTTACACCCGTGACCACGGTCAGCGAGTTGTGGGGTATCGTGAATGAGACGTTCTTCAGATTGTTGACGCGTGCTCCGCGTACAACTATTGCTGACAACTCAGACATACAATCTTCCTGACTCCTGCAAGCTTCAGGCCAATCCGCAGAAACTGCCATTCTAACTGCCCTGCGCGCTCTTTGACAAACGACGCGAATGGCGGCTCATCCCCGCTGCCGGGAGTTTCCAAAATCACAACCTGATGGGATAAGATGGGGCTCGTCTGATTCTGACGCGCGGAGGTGTCTCGACTGGTGGTGCCGGAAGGGAAGGGGACTAATAACCGTTACTGCTACTACGAGCCGATCCGGTCGCGGATTGCCGCGGCCCGGGTTCTGCTGGTCGACAACCTCGTTGCCGACGTGGCGCAATACTCAGAAGAGGCGCGGCAGCAACCCGACTTTGATGCCGTGAAGTGGGTCCGTCTTGAGCGGTTTGTCGCCTCGCTCGCGCTCGCCAACATCGAGAAGAATGTTCGGGTGCTGGTTCGCCGCCCGGAGGTTCTGACCATTCAGCTCGCCGACCTTGACCAGCCGGTGGTGGCGGAGTTCGATCCTGACGCAATCATTCTCAGCGGCACGCTGCGCGACTTTGACCTCTACGCTCCCAGTCTGATCGATCGTTTCAATCGCTTCATTCGTGAAACCACCGTGCCGGTAATTGGCATCTGCGGTGGCCACCAGTTGATTGGCCAGGCTTTTGGCGCCGCGATTGTCACCCTCGACGGGCTTCCGCCGCGGGCGCGACGGAACGGGCGGCTGCTTGAATACCAGTACCGTTTCGTCAAGATCACTGAACTTGGCGATCCCATATTCAGCGGCATCGATGAACGACCCGATCCGCGCTGGCAGCGTTACTCCAATCGTCGTCACCTTCTGCGCGTCTGGCAGAATCACGGCCTGCAGATCGATCGGCTGCCGGACGGCTTTACCAAGCTTGCGCGTGGCTATCTGACCGAAGTTCAGATGATGGTCAGGCGCGACGGTCGCCAGCTGATCTATGGCACCCAGTTCCATCTTGAAAAATCGTTCCAGGACTGGCAGGCCGATAAGTACTGGGACCACCGCAACGAGAGCCGCGATGGGCGGCTGCTGTTTGAAAACTTTCTGATCGAGGCACTCAATTTTCGAGGGCGGGAGTGGCGGTTGAATGGCAATGACGGCTCCGGGCCGATTATGGATGAACCAGCCGGCAGTTCTTTCAACCTGCCCACGACAGGATTCTAAAACAATGATCATCAACCTTCTCCTCTTTGGAGCGTGTCGTGAGGCGGCGTCCGGGCAGTCCGGGATGAGTCTCGATGTGACCGTCCCGACCGATGTCCGGACCGTTTGGCAGGAACTGGTTGGGCGCCATCCGGCGCTTGGCCGGTTCAGTTCCAGTGTCCTCTTCGCGGTCAATGAGGAGTATGCACCGGCGGATCAGGTGTTGGCCGATGGGGATACCCTCGCCATCTTTCCGCCCGTCTCGGGTGGTTGATCAGCAACAGGCGGAGCAAGGGAGTGGTGCTTGGATGATGGACAATCCGGTAAATGGCGACATCTTTGAAGTGACCCGTGATCCGATCGACAAGAGCGGGCTTGAGGTTCGCGTTCTGACTGGGGCAGCGGGTGCAATCGTCACATTCGATGGGGTCGTTCGCAATCAGACCAAGGGGCGACCGGTGATCAGTCTCCACTATGAGGCCTATCCCACAATGGCGGTTCGGGAGATGCGCCGCATCGGGCGTGAGATTCGCGATAAGTGGCCGCAGATCGCCGGCATTGGCATGATCCATCGCTTTGGCGAGATGCAGATCTCAGAGTCTTCGATCGTCATCGTTATCACGTCTCCCCACCGCCGGGCGGCCTTTGAGGCCTGCCAGTACGCGATCGACACGCTCAAGAAGACGGTGCCGATCTGGAAGAAGGAGATCTTCGCTGATGGTGAGGAGTGGGTCGAAGGCAGCCGTCCCGACGACCCGGCCGCGCCCTGACTCAGGACCAGAGTTCCTGCGCGAGCAGGTTGAGGAAGGTCCCGACGTCGGTCACAATCCCGACCGTCTGCTGTGATCCGCGGTCAGAGAGCTTGGTCACCACTGCCGGGTTGATGTCAACACAGACCATCCGCACCCAGGACGGAGTCATGTTGCCGACTCCGATCGAGTGGAGCATCGATGAGAGGCAGACGATCATTCCTGCGCCAATGATCTGTGCAGCATAGGCCTCCTGCGCTGCAACCAGATCCATCATCGTGTCGGGCAGAGGTCCATCATCGCGGATTGAGCCGGCCAGAACGAAGGGTACGTTCTGCCTCACGCACTCATACATCACCCCGGAGCGCAGAGTACCTGCCTCGACCGCCCCGCGGATTGAGCCGTAGCGGTTGATGGTATTGATCGCCCGCATGTGATTCTTGTGGCCCTCCTCAATCGGGATGCCCCGCTCGAGGTCGACCCCGAGTGAGGTACCGTAGAGGGCGTTCTCGATGTCGTGGACGGCGATAGCGTTTCCGGCGAGCAGCGCGTCGACATA
>JBEGMZ010000383.1:0-4121 GCA_041182745.1 Acidobacteriota bacterium | reverse complement strand
ACCCCGCCCGGGCGTTTTGTCGTCAACCGAAAGATTGCCGGCTGGCGCAAAAGCAGCCTTGGTTCACTCTACTACCCGCTCTACTTCCATTACGGAGTTGCCATCCACGGCAGTGGCGCGGTTCCAACGCACCCGGCCAGCCACGGCTGCATCCGGGTTCCGCTCTTCGCGGCGGCCGAATTGGCCAGCCTCGTCCCAGAGGGAACTCCGGTGATCATCTATGATCCCAATCCATCCCCGCCGAAGAGCCCCCTTCCCTGCCCGATCCCGGCCAGTGTGACGCCGCCCGGCTAATAGCCAAGCTGACGGAGCTGATTCTCTTCCCGAATCAACCGCAGCAGCGCCTGTGCCACCGCGAGGACGATCGGCCCGATAAAGAGACCGAGCAGCCCAAAGGCCTGCGCTCCACCAAGAAGGGCAATAAAGATGGCCAGCGGGTAGAACCGAACCTGCTCGCTGATCACATAGGGACGGACGATATTGTCAGCGAGGCCGATCACCCCGGCACCCCACGCGATCATGATCAGCCCCTTTACCCAGTGGCCGCCAATAAAGAGCATCACTGCGGCCGGCCCCCAGACGAGGGCTGGGCCGACGAGGGGAACGAACGAGAAGAGCGCCGAGGCCATTCCCCAGACAGCCGGCGAGGGAATGCCAAGCACCAGAAAAGCGAGCCCGGTCAACGATCCCTGTGCAATCGCCACCGCCAGCCCACCGTAGACGCTCGCCGTGATCGTTCGACCAATCTCAACCCGCAGCCGTTCGACCTGACCCGGGCGGAGCGGCACAACTCCCTCCACCCGCGCATAGATCTCACTCCCATCACGAAAGACAAAGAAGAGGGTGAAGAATGAGATCACCCCATCGACAACGAAGGTCACCATATTACCGAGCAGTGCCGCCACGTCATCGACCGCCGTGACGCTCGCCCGCCGCAGTTGCTCAAGCAGAATGGCCTGCAGATCGAAGGGTGGAACATCGACAAAACCTCGCAGCCAATTGCTGAACCGCTCGCTGGTATGGCTTAGCCACGGCCCCCAGCCTCCATCCTGGGCGCTCTGTGCACTCAGTTGACGGTAGAGGTCGGCCAGTTCTCTCTCCACGGCGATCCCAAGGAGAACGAATGGTACGATGAGGGTCAGAAAGACCGTCATCGTCGATGCCAGTGCGGCGAGGCCTGGGTAGCGGATCGTCCGTGCCCAGCGCAGATGGATCGGATAGTAGACGATCGCGAGCAGGATCGCCGTGATGATCGGTCTCAGAAATGGCTTCACGATCCAGTAGACCAGCCACCCCGTCAGCAGGCAGAGCGCGAGCAGAAAGATGTAGTGGAGAATTCGCCAGCGTGAAGACTCGGCGGTGTCCGCCGTCTCGAGTTGCTCGTTCTCTGCCAAGAAGGCCTCCTGATAAAGCGACTCCCCCGCGCTACCTCTGTTTGGGAGCGCGGGGGAGCCGGAAATGAGCCGATCCTGGAGTAGTGGGCTATTCGCGATCTCGCCGCACCAGGGCCCCAATCAGAAGCCCAACCCCCAGACCAACACCAAAAGTGATAGCGACCGAACTGAGCGGATCACGCTTGATGCGATGCGACGCCTCATCGACCAGATCCTCGGCTGCGTACTGACCGCGCCGGATCACGCGCCGCGCCTCGTCGTACTTATCCTCAACCGCGTTCGCCACCTTGCGCCGCAGCCGTCCCGCCTCAGCGCCAATCTCGGCGAACCGCTCCTCAACTGCGCGAACCCTTCCAGTTACTCCCTGCTCCTTCTCCGTCTCTGCTGTCATCTCCAACATTGTAATACCCTCCTTTTACCAGATTTCCGGGCTGATTTCACCCTGATCATCACTTCAAAAATAGAGAAGGCAAATTCAGTGCCAGTCGGCAACTGCATTTGCCGGGTCAACAATCGCGGCTTTTGATATGATGCGGAGACGAAAGGATGCCCCGCCAGTGGAAAATTTCCCACCAGCGGGGAATTAAGTGAGGAGAATAACAATGTTAAGAGTTATCTTGTCAAAGAGGCCACGGCTCGCACTGGCGATGACCGCTCTCGCCCTTCTCGCCATTCCCGCCCTGCCCGTCCGGGGGGTCCCGTGGGCTGAGACGAGCCGCGCCAGCGAGGCTCGACACCAGCAGGATCTCACCTTCCGGTTGATCAACCTCGAACGGCTCGTCGAGTCACTTCAGGTGCGGATCGATATCCTCGAACGAACCACCCGGGCCATGCCATCGGTCAATCAGGTCGACAGCGCCGCCCATACCCCGGCAAGCCTCGAGATCCAGCGGCAGATCCTCTCTCTTGCCGAGCAGCAGATCCTCATGCAGACCCAGCTTCTCGAACTCCGGAAGACCCTCGATCGCTTGAGTGAAAAGCCGCCCGCGACCGGGTCTCGCCCCTCCCAACAACCGCCGCCACCTGCTGCCAGGAGGCCGTAACGGCTCTCTCAGGCGAATCGGAAGCGGTGTTTGGCGATGGGCAGGGTTCGCAGCCGCTCTCCGGTCACCTGAAAGATAGCATTACAGACGGCGGGGAGAATGGGAGGCAGGGCTGGCTCACCCAGTCCGGTTGGGGGGTTGTTGGACCTGAGAAAGTGAACCTCGACTGGCGGAGCCTGGGAGATTCGAAGCATCGGGTGGTCATGGTAGTTTGACTGCTCGACCCGGCCACTCTTCAGGGTGATCTCCTGGATCAGCTCGCTCAGTCCATCGATGACCGCGCCCTGGATCTGCGTCTCGGCCGAGCTTGGATTTATGATCTGGCTGCCGACGTCAGCGGCTACCCAGACGCGATTGACACGGATCTTTCTGTCACTGCTGACACTCACTTCGGCCACCTCGGCAAAGTAGCCGCGATGGCTGTAGTGGAAGGCGATCCCCAGTCCGGTTCCGGGAGGCAGGACTCTGGTCCCCCATCCCGCCTTCTCCGCCACCAGCTTCAGGACACCCGTCATCCTTTCCGCACTGAAAGCGTTGCCCGCCGGATTACCACGACTGCCTTGCGGAGGTGGAAGTGGCGTCGTGGCGAGCAGGTCGAGGCGAAAACGGAGGGGATCCTTTCCAGCGGCATGTGCCAGTTCATCGATGAAAGACTGGATCACCCAGGCGGTACTGTTTGAATATGGAGCCCGCAGGGCGCCCGTCTTGAGACCCAGTGGCATGACTGATGACTGCACGAGAAAGTTCGGGACGAAGCTGGCGGGAAACTCACCGGCATTGAAACCGCCATCGTGAATGAAGGTGTTGCCCTCGCCAAAGCCGACAAAGTGATCCTGCCAGCCAACAAGGCGGCCCGTGCTGTCAACGGCCCCCTTCAGATACTGGAATCCGCCGCACCGGTAGAAATCGTGCTGGATGTCATCCTCGCGGGTCCAGAGCAGTTTGACCGGCGCCCCAACAGTGCGGGAGATCCAGGCGGCATCACAGACATAGTCGTTATAGGCCCGCCGCCCAAAGCCACCACCACCCCGCACCGAGTGAATGGTCACATTGCTCTCGGGAAGACCAAGGAGGTTGGCGACCATCGTCAATGCGGTCTGGGGAATCTGGCTGGTCGACCAGACCTCAAGCCTGCCATCCTTGAATGAGGCGGTGCAGTTCTGTGGTTCCATTGTTGCGTGCGCAATGAATGGGAAGGCATAGGAGCTCTCGACAACCCTGACATCGGGCCGATTGAAGACCGCATCAACATCGCCGTCCTTGCGGAGGGTTCGGGCTGGGGGCTGCTTTGAGAGCTCCGCGGCCCGGCGAGCAATGGCGGCGCTGTCCATCGTTGCCCATCGGCCCTCATCCCATTTAACGACCAGCTTCTCGCGGGCCGATTTTGCCTCCCACCAGCTGTCAGCGACAATGGCCACACCCGCCTCAAAGCCAGGATCCTCAAAGAGATAGTTCGGGTAGTTGCTGACCGGGGGGCGTCCGTCGACGATGAAGGCGTGGCGCACCCCTTTCTGGGTTCTGATGACGTCAAGATTGGCACTGGCGACCCGGCCCCCCGGCACCGGAGTGCGCTGAAATACGGCATAGAGCATGCCCGGAACAGTGACATCGATGCCGAAGAGCGGCTTTCCCGTCAGGATCTGTGATGACTCGACGCTGCCGGTCGAGGTCCCAATGATACGAT
>JBEGMZ010000382.1:0-4362 GCA_041182745.1 Acidobacteriota bacterium | reverse complement strand
GGTAGTTGTCACCCTTCTCCGGGGCGATGACGATCGCGCGGTAACCATCGGGCAGCTTGGTAATTCCACGGACCTTTGGGTCGAGCATCGATTCGGTCACTGGATGCATGCCGATCGCCGGGGAGAAGGGGTTCTCCTGAAACTCCTCGATCAGCTCACTGACCCGTTTCTGCACCTTCGCCGGCAGTTTCGGATAGTTCTTGAGAATGTTGCGATGAACCAGCAGACGGGCCATGAATTTCTATGCCTTTCCCAGAGATTCGATCAGGTCGGAGGTGAGGTTGTCCGGTGTGGCGACACGCCAGCCACGGCACTGCCATTCGGCGGCGAGCGTCGCCTGCTCGCCGGCGAGGATGGCGACGGGTGGGATGGCCTGCGGCCAGGCCAGTTCGGCGAAGGCCTCTTCGTCGATCCCTTCCAGATAGTACTCGGCCAGCGGCAGTGCGACGCCACGCGCCGCCAGCTCGCGGGCGATTGCACGTATTGACGGGGTGACTCCGGCCAGCAGCGGTTCCCACGCGGGGGGAATAACGGTTGCTGGAGTGAGGTCGAGCTCGGGGGCTGTCCCAGCTGCGACCTCAGTCGTCGTGAAGATGCTGAACCGCTCGCGGAACTGAAAGAGGTTGAGGGTGGCCAGGAAGCGCCGCCAGCGTTGCCGGAAGTCTCCACTTGCCACCTTTTCCGGCTGGTCATCGACGAGCCGCCCGAGAATGGTCAGCCGTGAGTGATCTCCGCGCAGTGCGTCGGCGGAGGGCTGGCAGGTGACCAGATCCCCGTCCGGATTGATCGTGTCGACGAAGAGCCACTCGGCTCCACCGAGGTTGGTCGGTCTGGGGAATGGGGCGCCGGATTGCCAGGCCGCGATTGCCCGCTGCAGCTGCTCCACCTCGACGGTGCGGATGCCGGCAGTCTGGCGGAGCGGCAGGGCGACGAGCAGCGTCGCAAGGTGGTTCCAGCCGGTCGAATGGGGTGCGGCGAGGTAGGCCTGCAGCTGCTCCATCCCATTGCCGAGGGCGGCGTCGAGGTTGGGCAGAGTGTGGGAGACGGGCAGATTGTCACGCAGCAGTTTGACGAAAGCCTCGCGGGTGACCAGCGACGCTGCGGCCGCCGGGTCGAGATCGTCCCAGGTGAGGCTCCAGACACGGTAACGTCCGCTTTCGAGAATCGCGCGCCGCTTCTGCACGTCATCGGACAGCCGGTTGTGTGGATGGCAATGGAACTCGAAGCCGTCGGTGAAGATCGCCAGCGGCAGCAGGGAGTCGTCATCGGCGCGGAGCATAAAGTCGGGCCGGCACTGGATGGCGACTCCGTGCGCCTGGTGGAGCAGCGGCTGCGGTTCAAGCTCCCAGACACGCTCGCCGTTCCGGTCTTCATTGCCCGGCCCGCCGGGAAGCGTGAAGCGATAGCCGGCGCGACCACGGATGATCGCCTGCTCCCACGTGCCGTGACGGCTTGCGACGTATTCGCGTAGCCGGTCGACAAAGCGCTTCTCAAGCTGACTCTCGAAGAGGGCGGTCGAGCGCAGTTCGTCGAGCGTCTCGCGTGGTTGTCGTCGCTCGCCGGCACTGATCAGCTGATTGAGCAGGACGATCGCGCGCTCGCGGCTGATGCGGTTTGAATTGTGCTGGCGGCGGTAGGTGCGCAGGCAGCGGTAACAGCCGTCCGTGTCGGGATGGTCGGGTTGCGGCTGCACCTGGCGACAGACGCAGGTCTCGAGCGCCATCTTCGCCCGGCGCAGGATGTCGAGGATTCCGGCCCCTTCGCGGTCGCGATCGTCCCGCTCCTGGTAGAGGGTTTTGAGGTAGCCTGTGCCACCCGGCACCGCGTCCATCAGAACCAGATAGTAGCGGGGAAGGCGCGTCGCCGGATCGGGCATGGCGTGCGGCAGGACCAGCAGGTGGTCTGGATCTCCCTCAAAGCGGAGGCGCAGCCCGAGGATGATCGCGGCGGTCAGCGTCTCGAGATCGGCCGGATCGGCGATCGGCAGTAGCAGCCGAATCGCCTCCGACTCGAGTTCACGGTAGAGGTAGAGGGCGGTCCATTTGTAGTCGCCGCCCTGCCGCCCCTCCTGCTGCTGCTTCTCGATTCGCCGCCGCGCTGTGCAGCTCCGCCGGTGGACGACCTTGGCCATTGCCTGGTGTCCCGGGGGTACGATGATGCCGCAGTCGGCGCAGACCCGAAATCCCTCTTCCGGCGCCTTCTGGTCGATCCCGAACGGGATGATCGGCGGCAGGTCCTGATAGCCGGTGTTGATCTCGCGCATGGTCACTGCGGCGCGATACTCGATGCCAAACGGGAGCGACTCTTCACCGACCGCGCCGCGCGGCGCCTCGCGGGTCAGATCGAAGCTGACCAGGAGCTGGTAGCGTTCACGATCGCGCTCCTCACGATGGTCACCCGAGAGGCTCTCGTAATGCTCCATGTGTGAGAGCGCGGTCGAGCGGGCGAATTCGAGCAGGCGCCGCTGCTGGCCGCGATCGGACTGGCTGCTCGCATCCTGATCGTGGCCGCACTGCGGGCAGGCCGACGCACCGGGCGCCAGTTCGCTCACCCGCCGCAGGTGGCCGCAGGCTCCACAGACTGCCCAGAGTTCATCGAGTGGATTCTGGGCATTGCCGATCGCGATCTGCTGAATATCGAAGCGGCGACTGTGGGTATAGAAATGGTTGGCCGGCGCCAGCTCGCGCAGTCCGGCTCCGGCGGGGCGGGTGATGTCGATCTCGCGGTGTTCGTCCTGCCGGTAACGGTGGCGATTGTAGATCGTGCCATAGAACGGGATGCCCTGTTCAGGGAAGGCGTAGTTGGGGAGCAGCCCGCGATCGGTGAGGATCTCAAGCGCCGGGGTATTGCCGAGGTTCCGCGCGCGTCCGGCGAGAATCTGCAATTCACGGTTGATCTCGCGCCGCGCGTCCGATTCGTCGGCTTCGAGCTGATTGAGCTGGTCACGGAGCCGCCGGCGTGAGTTGTCGAGCTCGCGGAGCGTGGTCTCGATCTCGGCGGCGGCCTGGTGGATGCGCTGGCGGAGCAGGTCGGTCCGCGTCTCGCGCCCCAGCCGTTCGCGGGTGTCGTCCTGGATGTTCTCGCGAAAGCGGCGCAGAAAGCGGCCCCGCAGCTCGGTCTCGTGCAGATCGATCCAGTCAAGGAGCTGTGACAGGTGGCCCTCGGGCAAGGCCAGATCATCGATCATCTGGCGGGCGGTGCGCGGCAGGTCGCTGATCGCGCCGGCAGCGGTCGCTGAGTCGATGGCAAAGGCGAGGTACTGGCGCCCCAGCACCGCCGAGGCGTCCAGCCAGCAGCCGGGCGGATCGACCTTGCCGCGCAGCATCTCCACCGGTCGGCCATAGAAGAAGAGGTCGTGCGGACGCTGGTTGATCAGCGAGACGATCAGCGCCGTGCCGGTCGCCCGACCTGCCCGCCCGATCCGCTGCAGGTAGCCGGCGGTGTTCGGCGGAATCGCGCAGAGCATGGTGCTCGAGAGGTCGCCAATATCGATGCCCATCTCGAGCGTGCTGGTGCAGGCGATGACGTTCGGATCATCGCCGTGCGATTGCCGCGCGAAGTCACGCTCGAGCGCCTCGCGCTCGGTGGTGTCGAGCAGCCCGGTATGTTCGCGCGCCACCACCCGGCGCAGCGCCCCCTTCCGGTAGCGGTCCTGGTAGTAGCGCTGGCGCGGCGTGAAATCGACCCTGCCATAGCGTCCACCCGCATCGTGGTATTCGATCGATGGACCGTCGACCCAGTAATCGGCTTCAGGGGAAGGACGGACGACTGGCTGCTTGCTGCCGGGGCTGTGCAGGTTGACGCCGCCAGTGAGGAGCCGCGCCGCTCCGGCCGCGATCACGTAGTATCGTTTCAACCCATCCTGGTAGAGCTCACGGAAGAGTCCGGTCTGTGATCCTTCCCGGAGCAGGGCGGCGATCAGGTCGAGCAGGGTCGTCTCGGCGGCGTGGGCCAGGTCGAGCGACCGTCGCGCCCAGACGATCTGCCAGGGCGACTGGCCGCCGCGCGTCTCGGCCAGGACGTGATCGTGGCCACGCTGCGACTGGGTGACCATCAGCGCCGGACGGTAGCGACCGGCTGGCGGGCACGTCTCACGCCCCGCGATCGTCCGCCCAAACGGGAACTTCCCCCAGTACTTCAATCGCGCATAGTCGTTGAGCCAGGGATGGTCGAGCGCGCCGCGCAGCCGCCCGCGGTGCAGAATACCATAGAGCCAGCGGCGCACCAGCCCCGCCGGCAGTCCGGTGAGCGTCGGGTCGATCCCCGGCAGCCGGTGGAGCAGGGCGGTGACCGTCCGGTCGATCAAGGCTTCATCCCAGCCGAGGCAGGCGCTGCCGGCCATCTCCATCGTCCGCCCGTGAG
>JBEGMZ010000381.1:0-2641 GCA_041182745.1 Acidobacteriota bacterium | reverse complement strand
ATTCCATCCGGTGTCAGTGCGATCGCGTTCTCAAGCGAGCCTCCCCGGGCAAGACCGTTCTGCCGCAGCAGCTCCAGCTCGTGGGTGAAACCGAAGGTTCGGGCCGGAGCGATCTCGCGTGCGTACCCCTCACTCCCCAGCTCGATCTCAAACCGTTGCTGACCGATCATCGGATGGGGAAAATCGATCTCGCACGTGATTCGGAACTTGTCGCAGGGTTCGATCGACATCGTACGGGACTTATCGCTCACCTCGATCCGTTTCATCACCCGCAGGTAGTTGCGGGTCGCCAGCAGCTCGCTCCTACCGGCCTCCTCGATCAGTCTTACCCACGGCCGGCTGCTGCCATCAAGTATTGGAACCTCGAGTGAATCGACATCGATCCAGGCATTGTCGATTCCGCACCCGTAGAGAGCCGAGAGCAGGTGCTCGACGGTTGAGATCATCACCCCGGACTTCATGATGGTGGTCGCATAGCTGACGTGGGTCACGTTCTCCGGGCTGGCTGGAATCTCGAACTGGTTGAGGTCGCTCCGCCGGAAGAGGTAGCCAGTGTAGGCTGGCGCCGGATGGACCGTCACCCGTACCGGTGAGTTTGAATGGAGCCCGACACCCGCCGTCGTAAAACTCCGTCCGATCGTTGTCTGTCTTTCTGCCATACTCCCCCTGCACTCCCTCTGCCGTCCCAGTTCGTGTTCACATTGTTAGTGAGATTAGAGATTATGCAAAAAGTGTTCCACAGGAAAGATGCAGAATAAGTCCATTGTTTGCAAGCTTATTCGGGCAAGGCTGATCGCCGCTGGTGGCCGTTTGGCAACAAATTACGAATCTGATGTTGCAACAATAAGAATAACCACAGCTGGACGAGGCTCGGCAAGGCTGATGCAAAGGAGGCGTCACCTCGCAGATTCTGTTCTGCTGCGCCCAGTGGGGGAGTCTCACTCCGGATTCTCGACACGGAGACCGATCAGCCGAACATAGAAAGAGAGAGTCCCGTGCTGAGCTTGTATCAGCACGGGACTCTCTCTTTCTATGTTGAGCGGATTTGTGATTAGTCCACAATCCGACGGAACTTCTTCCGGTTGCGTTTACGGGCAAGTGCCGATTTGAGACGCTGCTTCTCGCCCGGTGGGACGTAGAAGGCATGCCGCTTCACCTCGCGAATGATGTCCTCCTGTTGGACCTTCCGCTTGAAGCGCCGCAGCGCGCTCTCGAGGGATTCGTTATCTCCAAGGCGTATCTCAGCCAAGTTAAGTTCACCTGCCTTTCAAACATTAAAATCCAACTCTAAAATCCAACTCTAAAATTCAGCTCCAAAATCCAAATTTAGGCCCGATGCCTTTAGATCCAGGATCTCAGCATTCAAGTCTCCGAACACTGCAAATCTTTGTTTCTTAGTGCGCAACTTGCACAGCACATATGTTCGAGGCCATCACCAGATAAGTCAGTTACAATAACTCGCTCTCGCCAGTCGCGCAAGTGAGATTAGGCGCCGGGCAACTTCGCTTTAAACTTTTCCCAAACGGGGTTAGAGTGTGGGTTTGCGGATTAGTGGTAACAAACTCCAAAAGATCCCTGCGGGTAAGGGCGCGGAATGAGAGGACCGAAGAAGAGATGCGAGTACTGTTGATCGGATCAGGTGGACGGGAGCATGCGTTGCTCTGGGCGTTACGACAGAGTCCGGAGGTGGAAGAGGTCTTTGCCGCAACGACGAACGCTGGTATCGGGCGTGATACAGTGCCGGCGAAGTTGGGCAGTGGTTCACCGGAGGAGGTAGCAGACTTCGCGGCTGACGCGCGGATCGACCTTGTTGTCATCGGGCCGGAGCAGCCTTTGGTTGATGGGCTGGCCGACCGACTGGCCGCGCGCGGAATTCCGGCCTTCGGCCCGGTACAGGATGCCGCCCGGCTGGAGGGTAGCAAGGTGTTTGCCAAGGAGTTCATGGCCCGTCATTCGATTCCAACGGCCATGTCGCGCGTGGCGACCACACCGGAGGAAGCGCGCGAGGCGATTCGCTCCGGAGCATTCGGCTACCCGGTGGTTATCAAGGCCGAGGGACTGGCAGCGGGGAAGGGAGTCATCATCGCCGCCAATGAGGGTGAGGCACTTGCCGCCGTTGCCGACCTGATGGTCGATCGAAAGCTGGGTGATGCCGGTCGTCGCCTTCTGATCGAGGAGTGCCTGGTAGGCCGCGAACTATCCTACCTCGTCTTCAGCGATGGGCGTGACTACCTTCCAATGCCGGTTGCCCAGGATCACAAGCGGGCCTTCGATGGTGATCACGGGCCCAATACCGGCGGAATGGGAGCCTACTCGATGGACGGCCTCCTCGACCCGGTTCTGGAGGCAACGATCCGGCGAACGATCGTCGAGCCGACCCTCGCCGCCACCCAGGCCGAGGGCTTTCCGTTTCGTGGCGTTCTCTACACTGGTCTGATGCTGACCGCCGCCGGGCCACAAGTTCTCGAATACAACGTCCGCTTTGGTGATCCGGAGACCCAGGCCATTCTGCGTCGACTTGATAGCAGCTTTGCCGGAATTGCCTCCGCCGTTGCCAGCGGTACCCTCGCCTCAATCCGTCCCCAGTGGAGCGCTGACCCCTCAACCTGTATCGTCCTGGCCTCGGAGGGCTATCCTGGCC
>JBEGMZ010000380.1:0-2878 GCA_041182745.1 Acidobacteriota bacterium | reverse complement strand
GGCCATCGAGCTTATTGTTCGATTCAGTGTAGGCGTTGACCGAGCCGATCAGCGCGTTGGCAAACGGATGGTTGGTGTCGAGCGGATTGTTGATATTCCGATCGAAGTTGAAGGTTCCGTTGAAGGCCGCGGCGCGAGCGGCGTTTCTGGTCGTATACTCGAGGTAGAAGCCGGTCTTGATGTTATGGCTCCCACGAATCATCGTCAGGTTGTCCGACCAGTTCCAGATGTTGTTGGTTCCAAAGAATGGGAAGCGCTGCTCGATGTTGAGCTGCGGCGCATTCGAGATACCACCATAAGTCACATTCGGAACCAGGCGGAGCGGGTTGGCGCCAGGGAAGAACTGCGGCAGCGTCAATCCGAGCTTGACGCGATCATTCCGATCGATTCCCGCCTGGTTGAGCGGGCTGACGGTCTGCAACGCCCGGTTCACACCAAAGGTGAACTCATTGGTGATCGTCGAGGAGAAGCTGTGGATGAGGGTGCTGACGATACCACGGCTCTCAATCTGATACTTGATCGGAAACTGTGGCCAGACGTTTGAAGCGAGCACAAAGTTGAAGTCGCCCTTGAACGCTTCGTAATTCTGGATGCCGCGAGCGTAGAAGGTCGTCTTATCAGAGATGTTCCAGTCGACGCGGAGGATCTCTTCGCGACGGGGCTGGTCGACCAGGCTCTGGAAGACATTGTTGAAGGTATTGGCCGAGTTGGTAAAGTTCGGCTGCGGAAAGATATTGAGCAGCTTCTGGCCATTCGGATCGATCCGGTTGGCTGGAATGATGTTGCCCGGAAAAGGCTGACCGGTGACAGGGTCGCGGACGACAATGAGTCGATTGTTGGTATCGACGCTCTGTGAGAAATCACCAGCCCGTTCGCGCGCGGTCGGGTAGGTGATCGTGCCCTGACGGGTCGGATAGAGACGGGGCAGGTACTCCTGCGACCAGAAGAAGAATAGCTTGTCGCGATTCTTGTTGAACTTGGTGCCAGGGATGATGACCGGTCCGCCGATCGTGCCGCCCCAATAGTTGAACCGATAGCGCTGCTTGGGGATGTTGCGGAGGTTGTTGAAGTATTCGTTGGCGTTGAACTGCTCGTGGCGCTTGAAATAGAAGCCACCGCCGTGGAAGTCACGCGTTCCGTTCTTGATGACAACGTTGATGGTGCCACCGCTGCTGCGACCATACTCGGCCTGGTAGTTGGTCAGGAGAACCTTAACCTCGCCAATCGCATCGAGGCCGGGGGCGAGGTAGGGGCCAAGCTGTGAGCCGGTGTCGAGCGAGGAGATACCATCGAGCGTAAGATTGACCGTACCGGGCCGGCTGCCATTGATACTGACACCGACGAGGTTGTTCCAGCCCGGAGCTTCGCGGTTGGCCGTATCGACAACACCTGGCAGCAGTTTGACAAGGCCCATGTAGTCGCGGCCCTTGAGGGCAATGCTCTGAATCTGCTGCTCGTCGATCAGGCCGGCACGTTCAGCGCTCTCCGTCTTGACGAAGGTCTGCTCGGCCGTAATCGTCACGGTCTGACTGACATCACCGACTTCAAGGGCGACGCGCCCAACCGGAACACGCTCATTGGCGGTGACCGGGATTCCCCGACGCTCAAACTTCTTGAAGCCAGTGGCCGAGATCGCGACGCTGTAGCTACCGGGCAGCAACTGCGGCGCGATGAAATTTCCCTGGGCATCGGTCACAACAGTAACCACCCGGGCGGTCTCCTCGTTGGTGACCTCGACCTGGGTGTTTGGTACTGCGGCCCCCTGGGCATCGACCACCGTACCTGAGATCTGACCGGTCAGTCCCTGGGCGAAAGTGACGCCGGGAGACCCGCCTGCTATGACCAGAACCATCACCAATCCGGGTAGGATTCTGGTTATCATACCTCTGAAATTCATTTTGCTCCTCCGCATTGAGAACTCTTTCAACCTGTCCAAACAATCTCGAACTGACACTTGTCTCTAACTGACAGCAGCCCTGCCCTGATTGGACAGGGGCGTTAAAAAGCTAAAAACAGATGACAGAGACAACTTACAGAATGGCAGATCTGCCGATAAGATCTAATCGGCAGTGGAGCGGATGATACAGGCAAGCTAAAATCCTTGCAAGGTTTTTGAGTACTAAAATAACGATCGACGCCCGGTTCTCAGCGGAGAGCCGGGCGGACCAGATTGGCGAGCAGTTTGTAGCCGGCGGAATTGAAGTGGAGCATATCGCTGACGAATATGTCGGTTCGGGGCCGTCCATCAGCATCAAAGGCCATGTTGTAGGTATCGAGGTAGCGGACACCTCGTGACTTGAGGGCATAGTCACTGACAAGTTGATTGAGCTGACGGTTGGCCTCGGCCTCCTTCCAGCGGGAGATGGCAGGGCAGAGTCCGATGAAGACGACCTCGGTGGCCGGGAGGGCGGAGTGAACGCGGGTGACAAAGGCCTTGAAGTCGGCGAATACCTGCGGCGGTGACTTACCGGCGTTGATGTCATTGCTGCCAGCGCGGAGAAAGACCTGACGTGGCCGGTACGGAATGACGATGCGGTCAGCGAAGTGGGCCGCGTCGACGATCTGTGAGCCACCAAATCCACGATTGATGACCGGATAGCCGGAGAAGTCGGCGGCGAGGGTCTTCCAGAGAAGAATGGTCGAAGAGCCGATGAAGACGATTCCGCCGGGAGCGGGAGGACTGGCGAGGTCAGCCTTCTCATAGGCGGCGATCGCCGGTTCCCAGCGGGTGAAGTCGTGTGGTTTCGTCTGCTGCGCGAGGGTGGAATAGCCGGCGAGCAGCAGGCCGGAAAGGAAGAGGCTGCAACGGAAATAGAGGTTCATTTTGATTCTCCCTGGCGACTGCCGGTTAGTGGAAGGTTGATCTCACGCATCAGTC
>JBEGMZ010000379.1:0-3644 GCA_041182745.1 Acidobacteriota bacterium | reverse complement strand
GAACGCGCCCGGGGCTTGTGACGCACTCGGAGACCGGTACGTTCCAGGCCTGCGCGGCGGCGGCGATCAGCATATGGCGCCCGGCGGCGCCGATCCTCCGCATTGGCTCCCAATTGGTGGTTGTCGCTGAGCTGCCACCGGTGAACTGTGCCCCATAGCGCCGATCCGCATCGGCCCGCACAATCCGGACACTCTTCCACTCGACATCCAACTCCTCGGCGATCAGCATCGGCAAACCGTTATGAATGTTCTGTCCGATCTCGGTATTCTTGGCGGTCAGAGTGACGGCGCCATCGGGCGCGATGCGGATGAAGTCGGAAGGGGCGAGCACCTCGGGTGGACGACCAGCCTGCGCCGAGGCCACGGCCGGAACCGTCGGTCGGTGGAGACCGAGCAACAGCCCTCCACCAGCCAGCGCGGTCACTTCAAGAAATGTACGCCGATCGATCTTCACTCTATTCACAGGACTCTCCTTACGTCATTCACCCGAAGAGAGCGAGGCTCTTCAATTGCGGTGAGAGGATGGAACCTCAGGTAGCGATCGCGGGCAGCCACATCGCGCGCGGCCTCAATCTCGTGAGCGTCGGGCAGGGCGCCCAGGCTGGGCGGCAGCCCGTCCCTTGAGCGGGGTCTGCTCGGCCGCCTTATGGATCGCTTTACGGATGCGGAGGTAGGTTCCACACCGGCATAGGTTACCCTCCATTGCGCGGTCGATCTCCGCGTCAGAGGGGTTCGGACTCTTCGCGAGGAGGGCACAGGCAGACATGATCTGTCCGGCCTGGCAGTACCCACACTGGGCGACGTCAACCTCCTGCCACGCCACCTGCACCGGGTGGCGACCATCCGGAGAGAGCCCCTCGATGGTTGTGATCGAACCACCCGCCGCCGCCCCGACGGTCGTCAGACAGGACCGAACCGGGTCACCGTTGAGGTGGATGGTGCACGCTCCGCACAGACCCATACCACAACCAAACTTTGTCCCTTTGAGATCGAGCTGGTCTCTTAAATACCAGAGAAGCGGTGTGTCGGGATCACCTTCAAATTGGCGCGCGGTTCCATTCACCTTCAGTTTGATCATTGCTCACTCCCTCATTTCATCGCGTCAGTCAGCCAGCTGCCAGATCAGACCGCCCCTCACTGCCAGTCCCGGATCGAAGTGCGACCGTCGTCAGACCAGCCATCGCCTCTTCCCGGCCCTTCTGGCGGTCTCAAGGCCACCTCTTACGGTCATCCGTTGTTGTGGCCTCCACTTACTGGCGGTTACAACTGTCTCAGAATCCTGATTGTAATGCGGAACCAGGAGGGGAGGTATGATGAAACTGGCGATTCATTGTAGAATCCTGCAAACCGACCGACTTTTCCGTGCCGTCGCGATGCCGTTCCAATTAAGATAGGGCCATGAAAAAAAGAGAACCGGACCGCCGGTCAACCCGGCTGAGAGAGAATAGGGAGGAGCTGGTCGAATTGATTGCCCGGGCTCTTCCGGAGGATGGGATTATCGACAGCCAGCCGGGGCTGCGGCTGGCGCGTGCCTCAAGTCCGCCTCCGCAGGTCTCCGCCATCTACCAGCCAGCTCTCTGCTTTGTGGCGCAGGGAGGCAAGCAGGCTCTACTGGGCCGCGAGCTCTTCAGCTACAATCCGGGAAGCTACCTGCTCTACACCGTCAATCTGCCACTCACGGTTCGGGTCATCAGTGCCACTCCGGAGAGACCCTATCTCGGATTTCGATTGACTCTCGATCCAGCCCTTGTCGCCTCGGTGCTCCTCGAATCGGACCTTGAATCGAAGGGTGGCGAAGACCGAATGGCTGCGCTCAATGTGAGCCCAATCGATCCGGATCTGCTCGATGCAGCAGTCAGACTGATCCGCCTGGTTGGAAGGCCGGCACAGCAGAAAGTACTGGCCCCACTGATTACGAGGGAGATCGTGTTCCGCCTGCTTGAACGGGGTGAGGGTTACCGACTCAACCATCTGCGAACCGGTAACCGTCGCATCTCGGTAGCGATCGAACGGCTGCGTGAAAATTTTGCTCAGCCACTTCGAATGGAAGACCTGGCCCAGGAACTTGGAATGAGCGTGTCTGGATTCCACCATCATTTCAAGGCGGTCACTCTCATGAGTCCCCTGCAATTTCAGAAACATCTTCGTCTGCAGGAGGCGCGACGATTGATGCTCAATGAGGGCCTGGATGCCGCGAGCGCCGGCTTTCGAGTCGGATATGATGACCCGGCCTACTTCAGCCGTGACTATAAAAAACTCTTTGGCGCCCCTCCCCAGCGCGACATCGGGCGGCTTCGTCGCGGGTGAAGTGCCACTCCGACCGCTCCCCGGTGCCCACTGACGATGTCGGTGGATGAAACATTCCCCGACTTCTTGGACGCGGCGGATCGAGCCAAACCATCTGCCAAAGTGGAAGAGGGGGGGCAGAGATAAGGATGAGAAGGACGAACGATCTCCTTCCGAAAATATCATGGGGACCGATAAAACTTGACGTCCTGACGATATGAAGAGTCACCGACCAAGTTTTTCAAGGCAGGAGAAGAGGCGTGGCAAGGCCGATGAAAAGATCTCTGGTGCCGGCAGAAGGCTGATCACCAGAAAGGCCTCCCGCTCAAAATCGAAGAAGTAACCGGGATGGACGAGCAGGTTCTCCTGCTCAAGCAGCCGGAGGATCAGCTCGTCTTCGGGAATGTAGCGAGGTATTTCGAGAGTCGCGTACCATCCACCCTCGCAACGAAGGAGTCGATGTGGGTCAAGCTGCGGGTGGTTGGCGAGGCAGTCAAGATTGGTTCGCAGGCGATCGAGAATAGCCCTCTGGATGAGGGGCCGCTGGTTGAGCCAGGCTGGCAGGGCATGCTGAACCGGTGCGCCGGCGGAGAGAAAGGTGTCGGCGATCAGATCGAGTCGCTCGATCGCTTCATCGACGAGGGCGGGAGGGCCGCAGGTGACGATCCAGCCAAGCTTCATCTGTGGCAGGGCGAGGACCTTCGAGAGTCCGCTGAGAACGAAGGTGAGAGACTGGTCGTTCCCGACCAATGACTCAACTCGTTGCGGGTCGTCACCGATCGCATAGTCACTGAAGACCTCATCGACGATCAGCGCCAGATGATGCTGCTGACAGAGCTGATTGAGCCGGGCGAGTTCGTCTTTCTTGACAAACGATCCGGTTGGATTGTTGGGGGTGACGAGAATGATCGCCCGGACATCAGTGGTGAGAGCATCGGCAATCGACTCAAAATCGATGCGCCAGCCAAGGTGGTGATAGTAACGAAGCTGATAGGGGATGAGCCGGACGCCCTCGAGGGTCGCCAGGAAATCGAAGAGCGGGTAGCTCGGCTGGGGAACAAGAACAGCCTCGCCCTGATCGGCGAGCAGTTTGAAGAGCCAGGAGTAGCCTTCGCTCGAGCTGGCGGTGAGATGGATACGTGCCGAACTGACCTCCAGACGGCGTTGGGCATAGTACGCGGCCACGGCGCCCCGGGCCCTTTCAAGACCGCGGGGTAGTGGTTCATAGGTGAGGCTGTCGGGAGAAGCGAGGTGGTCGAGAAGAAGCTCACCAGCGGTGTGCAGACCGACACGGGTCGGATTGGATTCGGTCAGGTCAAGAATCGGCTGACCGGCAGCCCGCTTGGCAGCAAGCAGTC
>JBEGMZ010000378.1:0-3248 GCA_041182745.1 Acidobacteriota bacterium | reverse complement strand
GATGGAAAGATCGGTGGCGAGCTGATCGATGGAAACGTCAGAGTCCGAACCCGTTCCGGTGTCCGGCTTGATATGGTGACCCCAGGTGGCCGGGTCACATCCGATGGTCGAAAGCCGACCTTCATGCCCGTTGCCGCCCGCTCATCTGCCGTGTGCTCTCACGGCCAGCTTGCCGGCCTTGATGACACGGTTCCGCCTTCTTCCAAACCCGTCCAGTCCGATTCGATTGGTGGCTCCTCATCAGGCCTGAGCCCGCTTGCTCTCGCCGCGCTGATCTTCGGCATTGGAGTTGCCAGCGCAATCACCATTGTGGCACTCACCGACTCCGGCGCCCAGGTCTCTCCAACTGCGCCCTGACCAGCATCACTGGAGACCTCATCGCTGATCAATATCGTCTTCGAGCCGAATGCAACCGTTAAGACTCCGTAATAACTTTCAGCGTGCCTGCTGGCTTCTTATTGTCTGCATCACGGCGAGTCTGCTCTTCTTCCTCGTCTACCATAACCTCAATGTCCGGTTTATCTCCGACTCTCGTTTCAAGCTGGACCGAGACGGTCTCAACTCGATCCACCAGGCAATACCACAATCTCCCCGGTTGAACCTCAGGCTCGCCGAGTCGTACCTGGTCGACGCGGCCGCTACCGAGGAGGCAGCCCGCCTGGCTGCATCGCATGCCGCCTCTGCGGCCAACAGATCCCTCTGGGACTACCGCACCGCCTACACGCTCGGTACCATCCTTGAACTGAATGGTGATATCACGGGAGCCGAGGCTGCCCTCAGAAATGCTGTCCGGCTCTCCCCTCGCTACAAGAGAGCCAACTGGGCTCTCGGCAATCTCCTTCTCCGTCAGGGACGCCTCGATGAGTCACTCAACTTCCTGAAGGCCGCTGCCCGAATCGACAGCACCCTCTACCCAGTTCTTTATGACCGCTTCCAACTGGCCGCCGGGGGCGACCTGAGCCTGGCTGATCGCCTCACTGCCGATGATCCGGTCGCTCGCCTATCATTTGTCCAATACCTGCTTGAAAAGGCTGAGTTCGAACGTGCTCTTCAGTTCTTCCCAACCGTCGACCCACAGGTCAGGAGCCGATCACCTCTCACTCTCAACATCCTGATCAACCTGATCGACACCGGGCACGTCCTGACCGCGAGAAGATTGTGGAACGACCTCCAGTCTCAACCATCTCCAAACTCCCAAAACCTGCTCTGGAATGGAGACTTTGAGACATCTTCTTCAATTGACAATGCCGCTGACAATACCGGATCCGCTCAGCTCGCATCCCTCTTCAACTGGAATTTCAAAACTTCATCACAGGTACGGTTCGGAATTGATACGGTCAGCGCCGGGACCGGAACCCACGCCCTGCGGCTTATGTTCCTTGGGAGTGATACCACCACCCTCCGTAATGAAATCCGACAACTTGCTCCACTCAAGCCGGGAAGTCGATACCGAATCGACTTTGCCTTTCGCACAAAAGATTTTCAGTCTCCTCTTGGGCCACGGGTCGCAATCGTCACCGACTCCCAGGTCATTGCCCAGTCTTCACCAATTCCAAATGGAACCTCTGACGCCTGGCAACGTGCAACCTTTGAATTTTCCGCTCCTTCTGACAATGGACGCAAATTTATCTCTATCATCAGGCAGCCGGCCTTCAGCTACGATGATCCAAGCACTGGGGTTGTCTGGTTCGACGATTTTCTCCTTACCGACATTTCAAGCACTACGGCAAATAGCTCTGAACAGTGATGATGGTGATGAGCAGATTCAAAATTTCTGACAATCAGACCGCCGAAGATTCTCTCGACCTTGATCCATCCCTTGCTGCCCGCTTTGAAAGGGCGGTCAGAAATGCTCTGCCGGCACTGCTTGCGCTCACTGCCCTCGCCTTTGGTACGGTCGAGTATTGGTCGATCGCTGTCTTTGGTGGCCTGATAGTTCTTCTCTTCATCCTTTGGGGCGTCAGGCAGGCGCTGGTCCGCACTTCACAGACCTTCTTTCCGCTACTGCTCCTGCCATTGCTGCTCGCAATCATCTATGGCCTCGGGCAGGTCGTCACCACTGTCGATGCCAATGGGCGGCATTGGGCCCTCTCAATGGATCCGGAGGCGACCTGGCTCGTCATCGAGGTGATGTCCGTTCTGCTCCTTGCCGGTCTCCTGATCGCCAATCTCTTTCACACCCGACATCGACTTTTACTGCTGAGAAACTTCCTGATCGCATTCGGACTGGCCTACGCCATATTTGCCCTCATCAACCACTTTACCTGGAATGGCCGCTATTTCTGGGTTGTTGATCCAACGATCCCCTCATCACATCCATTTGGCTCGTTCGTCAATCACAATCACTTTGCCGGCTTTGTCGAGATGCTTGCCCCGCTTCCGCTTGCTCTCGTCCTGACGCGCACCGTCAGGAGTGAGCTGGCGGTCATAAACGCTTTCGCCGCAACCCTCCTGAGCATCGCCACGGCTCTTTCACTCTCGCGGGGCGGAATGATCAGTCTTCTCTCCGGCCTTCTCTTCACCGTCGTGCTTAGCCTGCGTCGTCCTTCACACGCTCACGGCAACCAGACACGCCTCAGGTTGATCCTTACGCGCGCCCTCATATCTTTCATCATACTTGTTGTTCTCGCGGTTGGCATACTGTGGGTGAGTGGCGATGCGGTCATCCAAAGGCTGGAAGTTCCTTCGCCTGATACCCCTGCCGGCTTGTCCGACCCCACCGGGTCCGATCCGGCACGTTCCGGTTTCTATCAAAGCCGGGGGTTTATCTGGGAGGATACCATCAGGATGATCCGTGAGAACTGGCTTATTGGTGTTGGTCTCGGGGCCTATCAGACCGCTTACCCGATCTACAGCCTTCAGGATCGGCTCTACCTCGTAGGCCAATCCCATAACGACTACCTGCAGATCGTAGCCGATGGGGGAATTCTACTCGCTCTGCTCGCCATCTTCTTTCTGATCCTGCTTCTTCGCTCTGCAGCTAAAGCAATAGATCACCCTGATATAACTCTCGCCAGTCTTGCCGTCGGTTGTTGCGGGGGGATCTTCGCTCTTCTTGTTCACGGAATGTTCGATTTCAATTTTCAGATCACTTCAAATAGCCTGCTCTTCCTGACATTGTCGATGATTGTCTGGCGCATTGGGTTCATGTCGGTCAACAAACGGGTGAGCCTCAGTCTCATCGAGCAGTCCAGAAAGTTCGATCCTGATCCATTCGCAACGACGGAAATGGAGGTACGGTCTTGAAT
>JBEGMZ010000377.1:0-3722 GCA_041182745.1 Acidobacteriota bacterium | reverse complement strand
AGAAGCTGATCAGGGAGGAGGACTGATGAAAATCCTGAGCTTTGAGTTGAAACTGATCGAGCCACTGCTGGCAACCGCGCCTGGTGGGGACCCGAACAGCGAGACATCCAGCGATTTCATTCCGGGAAGCGTCCTCCGCGGAGCATTGATCGCCCGCTATGCTTCAATGCCCGGCATCAGTTCGAGCAATCTCGATGCGGGAGATCCCGCCTTTGCCCGATTGTTTCTCGACGGTACGACAAGATACCTGAATGGTTATCCGGTAAAGGATACCCGCCGGACAATTCCAACACCACTCTCCTGGCAGCGCGTCAAAGGTGATGTGGAGAGAGCCTACGATCTCGCCATCAATGAGCCCACCGATGACGAGCAATTCGAGCCGATCAACCTGCCTTTCTGCCAGCTACAGGTGGAGGATGACCAGTTTGAAGCGGCAACATTAGTTCGCCCCTCTCACACTACCACCGTTCATACCTCGCGGGATCGGCGTTATGGTCGGGCACGCAGTAATTCAGGTGCGGTCTATCAGTATGAATCTCTTGAGGCCGGACAGTCATTCAGAGCGGCGATTCTTTGTGAAGATGACCCAGATGCCAGGCAACTACAGGAACTGCTTGGAGAGCGATTGCAGCTAGGTGGCTCGCGCAGTGGCGGATACGGCTGGGTGCAGATCCTCAAGCCGAAAATTCATGACTGGGATAACTGGCGGGAATTTGAGCTCACAAGATATGAGTTTGCGCCGCGAAGAATAAGTATCACATTGCTCAGCGATGTAATTCTCAGGAACAGTATCGGTCAGTACACGGTCGCGGCTGAAGCAGCTGGGGAAAAAATCTCACAGGTATTTGGTGGGATAAGACTTCGCCACCTGCCAGAAAGAACCTTCATTCGTGGAACATTGATTGGTGGGTTCAATCGGAAGTGGGGACTGCCATTAACGCAGACCCCAGCGATGCGGATGGGAAGTGTGATCGTCTTTGAGATTGAAGATGGGGATGCACCGACCGATGATCAGATTGCCCAGCTTGAGTTACAGGGAATTGGTGAGCGTCGGGCCGAGGGCTTTGGTCGACTTGGGGTGAATATTCACGGAAACGATAATTTCAGCATTACGGACAAGATTACTGAACGCAGCTCCCCCGTCTCGATTATTGACCCGGAGAGCGTGAAGATTGCGCAACGTATTGTGACCCGGTTGCTTCGCCGAAATCTGAACGAAACTGTTGCCAGACGAGCCAACCAGCTTGGAATTCACATCACAGGCCCCAGTAAGAGCCAGTTGTCACGATTACGACTGATTATTCGCGAGGCGCTCGGAAAGAGTCCGACTGGGGGCCGCGAGATACTCGATTCATACTTAAACAGCATTGAGAAGCGAGTCGTAACCCGCAGTCAATTCACCCGCAACAGAGTCGATAACCGGACGACTATCGACTGGCTACGTCATCGTTTCAACGACGAGAGCGGGGAAGAGTTCAAAGGCAGTGATTCATTACCCAAACTTGGTAGTAACATCACGGCATCACTGACTCCGGAACTGATCTACGAATACAACCTGCGGCTGGTTGATGCAGTGCTGATGCGGGCAGCAAAGAATCGGGGGGTCAATTAAGCCATGGCTGAGCGATACTGGTCGGGAGAAAAATCACGGGGCATCACGAGGCGGATTGTAATTGAAGGTGATCTGGTCCTGCTGACGCCAGCCCATCTCGGAAACGGTGAAGGGGCTACGGTAGACGAGCTGGTCGATATGACCTTACTGCTGGATCCACTGGCAGAAGCCGACGGTGTTGAGAGACCACTGCTAACAGGGGCAACAATCGCTGGCGCACTGCGAAGCTACCTGCGTGAACTTGAACAAGGTGGCAGAAGAGATGGCAGGTCAGGTTCGTCCAGTTCCATGCTCTTTGGTGGAGACAAGGGTAATGATGAGGGAGAGCAGAGTCGCCTTATCGTTGATGATGCGCTTGGTATTGACAGTGGCATTGAACTGCGTGACGGGGTCAGACTAAAAGGCACAACGCGGACCGCCGAGGACAAAGCCAAATTCGACCTCCAGTTATGGGAGGCGGGAACAGTCTTTCCGATACGATTTGAATTAACAATCAACCGGGAAGTTGTGGCGTGCGGAGATACGGAAGGTCTACTCCGTGTGTTGGCAACAGCAGTTAACGGTCTGACGAATCGCGCGGTCACTCTTGGCGCGCGCAAACGGCGTGGGTATGGTCAAGTCGCCGTGAGGAACTGGCGACTTCGAGAGTATAACCTGACCAACACCGAGGACCTGCTCTCGTGGATTCGTGAAGGTGGCCAGTCGCTGCACGAAGAGTACATGCTCACCACAGAAGCGTTGACCGCACGACTGGGTGGAGTAATTACTGATCATCGAAACCGGTTGAGCGTCAGCGCAGTCTTTTCACTCAATGGTTCGATGCTTATCCGTGCCGGAGGCGGCAAGAGCGATCGCGGACCGGACATGGCCCACCTCCAGTCTCGACAGGCGGATGGAAGCACGGCGCAGATTCTCTCGGGAACGAGTCTTGCCGGCGCAATCCGTGCACGGGTTGAAACCATCATCAATACTCTCGCCCCGGAATATACCGGAGATATTATCGCTGACCTTTTCGGTAACACGGGTCAGGCCAGTCGGATCACCGTCAGTGAACAGCCGATCAAAAATGGCGTCAACAACCTCGTTCAGAACCGGGTTGCCATCGACCGCTTTACCGGTGGGGCCAGAGAGACCGCTCTCTTCAATCAACAACCCGTCTTTGGTGGCGATGAGACACAGGTACAGGTCAAGCTGGATCTGACTAATCCGGAGCCACACGAGATCGGCCTCATGATGCTGGTGCTGAAGGATCTCTGGACAGGAGATCTTCCTGTTGGTGGAGAGCAGAGCGTTGGCAGAGGCCGGCTGAAAGGACGCGAGGCGACAATCAATCTCTGGCAAGCCGGGGAGGCAACAACCTGGAGACTGATTGAAGACGATCAAAGGCTGCAGATCGACGGTGAAGCGTCGTGGCTGGACGATTACGTTTCAACTGCGCTCCCGGCATATCTGCACAGCCCACGTACATAGCAAGGAGAGCCATGCGACGCAATATTTCAGAACAATACCCGGCAATAGTCGAACTGCTAAGCGTCGACAAGCCAGCGGAAATCCGTACCTGGCTGCGTGAGATGGCCATTCGCCATCATCTTCGCTGGCTGCTCGCCCACGCTGATGATGGGATAATCTGGGGTGAGAACCGGGCTGATCGCCTGGCAACCTCAGACGAGATCACTCCTGAAATTTCACCACCTTTGCGAATCAGTACCCTGCGTCAGGCCAGACTCTTCTCTGACCGCGGTGAGTTGCAGATCTGGCGTGAAGACGATGACTGGAAAGGTTGTCTGATACGTGAAGCGCGCGGAGGTGATACCCCAACCTTCACCGAATCGATCGACGAAATGCGAATCCTCTGGGGAACCGAGGCTGATCCCCTTGATGCCAATTTTACCCGGTTCACTGACGGCGGTCAGGGGCTGCGCCACACGGTACCACTCACAGTTGATGGCTCATTCAAACCGGGTGAGCGCCCATTAAGACTGCGGGTACGCCACTACTTGGGCGAGGACGACTTTGGTCTGGCCAACATTGTTGCCAGTCGTCTTGTCGATCTGTGTATCGTCCAGCGTTAGACTAAAAACAGCTCAAGAGGAATGAGTATGAAACTACC
>JBEGMZ010000376.1:0-3621 GCA_041182745.1 Acidobacteriota bacterium | reverse complement strand
GGAGTCGATATTCGCAAACTGAAGAACGTTGCGCCATTCCTGCCGAACGTCAACGGTAACTTCCAGTTCGATTCGATCCAGCAGATGGTCGACAACCGGCCGACCCAGATCACGGTCGCCTTCGGGCCATCGACGCTCAGTTACGACGAACTCGACCAGTTCTACTACTTCCAGGACGACTGGCGGATCCGTCCAAACATCACGCTCAACCTCGGGGTGCGATACGAGAACACCGGCCAGCCGATCAACCTGCTGAACGATGTGACGACCCAGCGCGAGAAGGATCCGGCCAAGGCCTTCTGGCGACAGAACCTGCCAATCGACGCCCGCGTCAACAATCGGATCCCGGTCGATGGCAACAACTGGGCGCCGCGACTTGGTTTTGTCTACTCGCCGCGATTCAGCGACGGGTTCCTCGCCAAGGTCTTCGGGACTGACAAGTCGACGATCCGCGGAGGCTACGGTATCGCCTATGACGCGACCTTCTACAACCTGATGCTTAACATCTCGACGGCGGCGCCGACCGTCTTTCTGACCTCAGCCCCGCAGTTTGCCGTGCCGAGCGCAACTCCGACCGGAGATGTGGTGCGGAGTGCCGCGGCGGCAAGCGGACTGATCCGGTTCAACACCTTCGATCCGCGGCTCCTGAGCCGGACGACGATCAACCCGCTGATGCGTTCACCCTACTCGCAGCAGTGGTCGTTCGGAATCCAGCGCGAGATCGGACGCAATGTCCTCGAAATCCGCTACGTCGGCAACCATTCGGTCGGGCTCTTCCAGACGATCAATGCCAATCCGTTTGTCGACACACTGGTCAACGGCTTCTCGCGCCAGGCCTTCAATCTGACGACCAACGCCAATGAGACGCTGACCTTCCCCGGTTTTGCCAACCGGCTGCCATCGGGAACCCGCGGAGTGACCTGCGTCAATGATCCGGCAACCCTCGACAACGAGGCTGCCTGCAACGGACGGCTCTTCCCGTTCGGCGTCGCCCGTGAGCGAATCAATGGCTCCCAGTCGACCTACCACGGACTCCAGACCCGCTTCGACGGGCGGCTGGGCCGGGACATCATCTACGGTTTCACTTACACCTGGAGCAAGGCGCTCGACAACTCGAGCGAGGTCTTCAACTTCGCGGGTGGAAACACGGTGGCCGTCTCCCAGAACCCACTCGATCTGACCCGCGGCGAGAAGAGCTTCTCCGGGTTCGATGTTCCCCACTCGTTCACGACGAACGTCATCTATGAACTGCCATTCATGCGCAGCCAGCGTGGACTCTTCGGTCGTATCATCGGCGGCTGGCAGGTCAATATGACGGCCCGGGTTCAGAATGGCGTTCGCTACACCCCGACCCATCCGGCGGCGACGCGTAATCCCTATGAAGATGTGACCTATATGAACACCTTCTTCGGGATCTCGCAGCTGCGTCCGTTTGTCGGGAACCCGAGCGCCGCGCCCAACTCGGTCGCAATCACCGATATCGACGCCTGCGTCTTCTATGCCCGCTGCGGCGCGACCTCCGGAGTCCCCAACCTCCGGACCAGCTCGACCGGGCTCTTCCTGATGTCGGATCTGAACAAGGGGACCTTCACCCCGGTCAACCCGAACGATGTCCGGTTTGTCCTCAACGGACCCGGCGCGGCCCGACGCTTCAACAACCCGTTTGGAAACGTCGCCCGCAACATCCTGCAGAGTGATCGGATCGAGGTCGTCGACTTCAGCCTCTTCAAGACCTTTAAGATCACCGAGCGGATCAATCTGCAGTATCGTCTTGAACTCTACAATGCGCTCAACCACCCGGTCTTCGGTACGCCGGCGACCAATGTTGACAGCGTAATCTTCAACGACTTCAAGGAGACGAGCGGCGGTCGTCGAGTCATCTCGATGGGCCTCCGCCTTCGTTTCTGATCACAAACCCGAATCAAGACCGCCGGGCGGAGTTCGCTCCGTCAGGCGGTCTTCCCACCTCCGGCGCCACGCCAATTTCATCTTCTACAAAATATATATTGACAAGGCAGTCTCTCATATGTTTAATAGGGCACACTTGAACAATTGGGAGGTGGAGATGAATCCGAAAATCGATCGAAAAAAGCGGGCGGAAGGGGCGACCAACCGTCTGATCAAGTTACCGGACGCACTCTGGGTGGCGCTCGACAATGATGCTCACCGGTGTCGGCGGAGCACTACCAAGCAGATTGAGGCGATCCTGATGAGCTACTATGAGATCGAGGATGTTGGAATCAATGAGAAGCGGGTCGCGACAACCCGCCGGGCGATATCCTCGAAGGGGAAATAGCCAGTCCGGAGCAGGCTGGTCGCCCGGCCTGGGTATCATACTTGGGTATCATACTTGCTTGGGTATCCGGCCTGGGTATCCGGCCTGGGTATCATAAATGAGATCGACGGTTCTGGCGTCAGCCGGAATGGAGGTGGGGCGGTGGAGAAGACCGAGATCAGAAGCGGCCGGTATCTGGTCACAACCGACCGGTCACGACTCGATATTGAGGCGATCCACGACTTTCTGTCGAGAGAGGCCTACTGGAGCCACGGTATCCCGCTGTCGACGCTCAGAAGATCGATCGAAAACTCGCTCTGTTTCGGGCTGTTTGAAGACGATCGGCAGATTGGATTTGCCCGCGTCATCTCGGATCTGGCGACAGTTGGCTACCTTGGTGACGTCTACATCCTCGACAGTCACCGCACGCGCGGGCTGTCAAGAATGCTGCTGGACGCTGTCTTCGCGCATCCCGAGCTGCAGAATCTGCGGCGATGGATACTGCTGACCTCGAGTGCCGACTGGCTCTACCGGAAGTATGGGTTCACCAGCCTCTCCCGTCCGGAGATCTATCTGGAGAGGTTCGATCCGGAGGTCTACGCCCGAGTCGGGAATGAGAGTCCGCTCACCCCTTCCCGGACCACCTGAAGTTTGTTACGCTGAGAGCATAGCTCGTGGCAGGTGGTGGTCGGAGGGACGGATTTCCCCCGCCGGATTGGGTGTAAACAGGTTCAGGGATGAAGAATATTCGGGTCGCGGCGGTTCAGTTTGAGCATGCGTCAGGGGATAAGGATTTCAATCTCGGGCGCATAGCTGAGTTTGTCACGGCGGCGGCCGCGCAGGATGTCAGACTGATCACTTTTCCGGAGATGTGCATTACCGGATACTGGCACGTCCGACGGCTGAGCCGGGAGCAGATCGAGCAGCTGGCCGAGCCGTTCCCGGATGGACCATCGACCGCCTGCCTGCTCGATCTGGCCAGCCGTCACGGAATGACGATTGGAGCAGGTCTGATCGAGCAGGCAGCGGATGGGCGGCTCTACAATGGATATGTTGTCGCCCTCCCGGACGGTCGGTCATTCTGCCATCGCAAGATCCACGAGTTCATCAGTCCGCACATCGATGTTGGCGACCAGTACACGGTCTTTGATGATCCACACGGATGCCGAGTCGGGGTGCTGACCTGTTATGACAACAATATAATCGAGAACGCACGGATCAATGCCCTGCTCGGAGCCGAGATTCTGCTCGCCCCACACCAGACCGGGGGTATCCGATCGCGAAGTCCGCGTGCGATGGGAGAGATTCCGCTGGAGATATGGCATCGCCGGCACGAAGATCCGGCG
>JBEGMZ010000375.1:0-2576 GCA_041182745.1 Acidobacteriota bacterium | reverse complement strand
TAGAGCGTGTTCAGGAACTTGGAATCGAAGCCGGTGAGCAGCATGTCGACGACGATGGTGATGTCGATCTTCTGCGCGGCGGGGTAGTCACTATTCGGCCACTGCTGATCCTTGATGCGCTTCTGCACATCCTGGTAGTAGAGATCAAACTCCGCCAGGCGGTGGTTGGTGCCATAGCGCTGGTTGTAATCGGCGAGGATGGACTTGAGCGCCTCCTTCTTCTCCTCGGGCTCGACCTGATTGTCCGCCTGTTCCTGCGGCAGATCTTCCTGGATCTGCTTCACATCGGGATCTCCCTCGGCGGGTGGGGAGAAGACGCAGGCGATGTTGAGCGGCTTGAAGTCGGGATCGGCTGCCTGCTTCTCCACCTGCATCTTCTTGAACATCTCGTGGTATTCGATGGCGTCATTGATGGAGTCGGTGGCGAGGATGGCATTGAAGCGGCGGCCACTGGTGGCAGTATCGTGCTTGGCGAGGATGGCCTCGATGACGGCCTTCTTCGCGATCGCCTCGCCGGGCTTCGGCGGATTGGTGCCCTCAGGCTTGAAGTAGTCGATGTGAAAACGCAGGACGTTCCCGTCCTCGATCGCGTGGGTGATGGTGTAGGCGTGGAGCTGCTGCTGGAAGAGGTCCGCCGTGGTCCGCATGGAGGCCTGCTCATCCTCGACCTTCTGAAACGAGGCGTTGGCCTCAAAGATGGGCGTCCCGGTGAAGCCGAAGAGCTGGGCCTTCGGGAAAAACTCCTTGATCGCCTTGTGGTTCTCGCCGAACTGCGAGCGGTGGCACTCATCGAAGATGAAGACGATCCGCTTGTCACTGAGCGGAGCGAGCAGCTCCTTCCAGGTCGGCTGGTCGTTCTTCTTCCGCTGCTTGTTCCGCTTGCTGCTCTCATCGAGCGCGAGGCCGAGCTTCTGGATGGTGGTGACGATCACCTTGTCGGCGTAGGCATCAGAGAGGAGACGGCGGACGAGGGCGGCGGTGTTGGTGTTCTCCTCGACGCAACCTTCCTGGAACTTATTGAACTCCTCGCGGGTCTGGCGGTCGAGGTCCTTCCGGTCGACCACGAAGACGCACTTGTGGATATGTTCGTTCTCCTTCAGCAGGGTGGAGGCCTTGAAGGAGGTGAGCGTCTTGCCGCTGCCAGTGGTGTGCCAGATGAAGCCGTTGCCGTTGTCTTCTTCGATGCACTTCACCATATGCTGCACGGCATAGACCTGGTAGGGCCGCATGATCATCAGCTTCTGCTCTCCGGCCAGCAGCACCATATAGTGGCTGATGGTGCGGGCAAGATCGCACTTCTTCAGAAAGCTCTCGGCGAACGGGTCGAGGTGGGTGATCTTTGTGTTCGCTTCGTCCGCGAACTCATAGACGGGCAGAAAGCGCTCATCGGCATTGAAGGCGAAGTGACGGGCGTTATTGTTCGCGAAGTAGAAGGTGCGGTCGCGATTGCTGACGATGAAGAGCTGCATAAAACAGAGCAGCGTTTTGGTGTAGCCATTGCCAGGATCGTTCTTGTATTCGACGATCTGCTCCATGGCGCGGCGCGGATTGACGCCGAGGGTCTTCAGCTCGATCTGCACGCAGGGGACGCCATTGATGAGCAGGATAACATCGTAACGGTGGTGGCTGTTGTCCGTGTTGACGCGAAGCTGGTTGATGACCTCGAAGTGGTTTTTGCACCAGTCCCGGATATTGACCAGCATGTAGTTCAACGGCGTACCGTCGTCGCGGGTGAAGCTGTTGATATTGCGGAGGGTCTTCGCGGCGGTGAAGACATCGGGCGTGACGATCTCATCCAGCAGACGGGCGAACTCGGCATCCGTGAGGCGGACGCGGTTGAGCTCCTCAAACTTGTCGCGGAAATTCCGCTCCAGTGCGGCCCGGTCCGTAATATCCGGACGGTAGACATATTTCAGGTCTGACAGTTTTTGGATCAGTGACTGTTCGATCTGCAGCTCATTCATTGATCGCCCTCGCCAATATTGGGCACGCAGGTTACGGACTCCGGGGATGAGTCAGCGCTCGTGAATTCGTTGCCACGCACACAGCGAGGCTCGACTCGACCGAGCCACCCGGTGGAAGACGCGTGGTTGTAATTCGATTCCTGGTCATCTACCTGTTCCGTCGGGGGCAAGTGGGGGCAGAGGCGATGAGTCAGGCTGGTTAGGCGACGATGAAATATCCGTGCCGATACATCGTCTCCCGGCGGAGATTATAATATAGATCTGATCAGGATGATGAAGGAAATTATACTGTCTGATCGCAAAGTGGCGAGCCGGTGGACTCCGAGACTTTCAGCAGTCTTCCGGTAAGAGACAGGATGAATTTCATAGAGTTTATGGCCTGTAACGTTTCGCAATCCTTGCGTCGGTCAAATCGGCCCCATTGAGATTTGCCCCTTCCAACCTCGCACCAAAGAGGTCAGAACCTGTGAGGACTGCTCCTGACAGATCGGCCCCCGGAGATCACAGTCGCGAAGATTACAATCACGCAGAGTTGCCCCAAGGAGCTTTGCACCCTGCAAGTTCGAGCCGCGAAGATTCGATCTGCTGACGACCGACCATCTGAGGTCAATA